>JANLFS010000003.1:11077-25109 GCA_024655925.1 Bacillota bacterium
CATAGGCTCTTCGACCTCATGAAGCGACTCCGCGAGGATGGCGTGTCCATTGTCTACATATCGCACAAGCTGGACGAAGTCATGGAGATCGCGGATGAGATCACGGTCTTGCGAGACGGAAAGAACGCAGGTCGGATGAAGGCCTCCGAGGCCACGAGAGACCGTATCGTCTCCATGATGGTAGGCCGTGAGCTGTCCGCCATGTTCCCCAAGGGGGCGGGCAAGAAGGGGGACGTGGTCCTTGAGGTGGAAAGCCTGAGTTCTGGGGGCGCCCTGAGGGATGTATCGTTCAGCGCCCGACGAGGTGAGATCCTTGGGATCGCGGGTCTCTTGGGAGCGGGGCAGATGACCCTCGCCCGAGTGTTGTTCGGGATCGAGAGAATAGACGGGGGTACAGTCCGGGTCCACGGCAAGCGAGCCAGGCTTGGCAGCCCCGGAAGGGCGATCCAAGCCGGCCTGGGATTCATGCCGGACGACCGCAAGGAAGAAGGTCTTGTGCTCGGGTTGTCAGTGTCCAAGAACCTTACGCTGGCTGTGACGAAACGCCTGACGCGTTTCGGGTTCCTCAGCGGCCGGCTCGAAAGATCGGTAGCGAGTAAGCTCTGCCGGGACCTCTCGATCAAGGCCAAGGGCCCCGATCAGCCGGTTAAGTTCTTGAGCGGGGGGAATCAGCAGAAGGTAGTACTTGGGAAGTGGCTCGCGCTCGGACCGGATATCCTTATCCTGTGCGAGCCCACCAGAGGAATAGACGTCGGCGCGAAGGTGGAGATGTATAATCTGATGAACCGCCTGGCCGCAGGCGGGAAGTGTATAGTGCTGATTTCGTCGGAGCTTCCGGAGCTCATCAGCTTGAGCGACAGGATAATTGTCATGTTCGAAGGCCGGGTAGCGGGCGAGGTCAGTCGGGAGGCAGCGACGCAGACGGCGATAATGAATTACGCGGTAGGAGGCAGGGCCGGATGAGATCATGCGACCTCAGTTGGGCAAGGCGGATGGGCATGCCCCTGATCCTCCTGGCTATCGTGGGTGCCCTGTCCGTTCTGTCCGATAGATTCCTCACTGTATCGAACGCGATGACAATCGCGAGACAGATAAGTTTGAACGGCATCATCGCGGTTGGTATGACCATGGTGATCCTGAGTGGAGGAATCGATCTATCTGTCGGGGGGGTTGTGGCGCTCTCCGGTGCCGTGGTGGCCAACATCCTGGGCTCAACCGGAAGCATCCCTTTGGCCGTCGCCTGCGGCCTCGGGGTGGGATTGGCCGTTGGTTCGGCAAGCGGGTTCTTTATAGCCTACGCGAAGCTTCCGCCGTTCATTGTGACCTTGGCGGCCATGGCCGTCACTCGCGGAACTACGCTCGTTTACACTGACGGACGCCCCATTCCCGTGAGATCAGACCCGTTTTCCGTCATCGGCTCAGGGTTTATTGCGGGGATACCCGTTCCGGTGATAGTGATGCTCGCTGTCTACATCGCTGGACATGTGGTCCTCACCCGGACCCGGTTTGGCCGGTTCGTCTACGGAATCGGTGGGAACGAGCAGGCGTGCCGGCTGTCAGGAATCAATACTGCGGCGGTGAAGGTGGGAGTGTACGCAGTTTCCGGCACCCTGGCAGGGCTAGCTGCAGTCATTCTGACGTCTCGGCTATATTCGGCCCAGCCTACCGCCGGGCAGTCTTATGAAATGGACGCGATAGCCGCGGTGATCCTGGGCGGGACCAGCCTCTCGGGTGGAGAAGGAGGAGTCCTTGGTACGATAGCAGGCGCTTTGATAATCGGTATTCTCGCGAACGGGTTGAATCTCCTGAATGTCAACCCGTTCTACCAAGATGTCGCAAAAGGCCTGGTGATACTGGCGGCGGTTCTGCTTGATAGGTTCATTCACTCCCCCGACGCAGGTCGGTCAGCGATGGCGCGTGGAGGGGCGGCGGGCGCGGGCGTCAGCCGCAGCTCCGGGCATGGGCAGTGAGAGGCTGACACGAGGTGAAAGGTATATGAAGAAAGGCGGAATTCTGAACCCGAGTCTGATCGGAGTCCTTGCGGCACTCGGACACACTGATGCCCTGGTCGTATGCGATGCGGGCCTGCCCGTTCCCGACGGACCGAAGAGGGTGGACGTATCGCTTGTACCCGGGATCCCACGTTTCACCGATACGG
Organism: Bacillota bacterium; assembly: GCA_024655925.1. Classification (NCBI taxonomy): domain Bacteria; kingdom Bacillati; phylum Bacillota; species Bacillota bacterium. The sequence goes on from JANLFS010000003.1 coordinate 13,236, forward strand.
TCAGGGCGATACTCGCCGAGTTCTGCGTGGAGAGCGCCCTGGTCGCTGAGGAAATGGTGGCGGGCAATACGGGGATCTACAAAGAACTTGTGCACATGCTCGGCGACACCCCTGTTCGTATGGTTCCGCACAAGACTCTCAAGGATCTGTCAAGAGAAGCCAAGGCTCTGGTGCGCACCGGCGAAACCACGCCTTACGCCAACGTGATCCTCTATTCCGGCATCAAGGGAGTCTTCAGGGCCGGAGAGCCCGGGTAAAGCGACTCACATTTCTCGCGGTTCACCGCGGAGGACAGGGGAGGTGGAAGCGGGGTATCGAGTCGAAGCTGTGGGGCGGACATCGAGACGGCGCTTCGGGACGGATCAGCCTGGCCAATCTCAATGAAAGGTGGTCTGCAAAGTGAAGAGAGCCATTCTGAGTCTGCTTGCGGTCGCGCTATGCGTTCTTCTATCGGGCGGGGCAGCCCTGGGGGCAGCCAAAACAGTAGTGGGCATCTCCATTTCCACTCTCAACAACCCGTTCTTCGTCGATCTGAGGGACGGGGCGAAGGCCGAAGCAGACCGGCTTGGGATCGATCTCGTTGTGGCGGATGCTCAGAACGACGCGAACAAGCAGCTGTCGCAGGTGGAGAACTTCATTCAGCAGAGAGTGTCAGTCATCCTGGTCAATCCGTGCGACTCCGATGCCATTATCCCCGCGATCAAGGCCGCGAACGCCGCTCAGATACCGGTCATCACAGTTGACCGCGGCGCGAACGGTGGAGTTGTGGCCACGCACATCGCATCAGACAACGTCGCCGGCGGAAAAATGGCGGGCGAGTACATCGCAACGCTAATAGGCGGGAAGGGCAAGGTCGTAGAGCTAGAGGGCATTCCTGGGACTTCCGCCGCCCGGGACCGCGGTCGCGGGTTCAACGAGGCGCTCAAGTCCTATCCCGGCATTGTAGTCGTAGCGCGGCAGGAGGCAGGTTTCGACCGCGCTCGGGGCATGAATGTCATGGAGAACATCCTGCAGGCTCAACCGGAGATCGACGCCTTATTCTGCCACAATGACGAAATGGCGTTGGGTGCGCTGAGAGCGATCGAAGCCGCAGGCCGACTTGCCAAAATCAAGATAGTCGGATTCGATGCGACTGACGACGCAGTCAGCGCTGTGAAAGCAGGCAAGATGCAGGCGACAGTAGCTCAGCAGCCACGGGAGATGGGCAGGCTTGGCGTAGCAAAGGCGAAGGAGCTCCTAGACGGAGCGCAGCTGCCGGCGTATATTCCAGTCGCCCTCGAGCTAGTAAGGAAGTAAGAGGCCTGGGGCCGGCGGACGGGGCGCGGACGCGAACAGACCGTCGGCCCCTAGTGTTATCCGAGGACGCGCTGTATGGCGCCCAGGTATCGGGCATGACAGCAGATCCCGAGGAGGTCCTTGCGTTGGCGGGCATAGTCGTTGTAGGAAGCTTGAACATGGATCTGACTGTGAAAGTGAAATGCTTGCCGTCCCGATTCGAGACGGTGATGGGGCGCGATTTCCAGACAACTCCCGGCGGCAAGGGGGCGAACCAGGCGGTGGCCGCCGCCCGGCTTGGCGCGTCTGTGGCGATGATCGGCCGGGTCGGAGAGGATGCTTACGGCGCCAACCTTCTGGCGAATCTTGCGAACAGCGGGGTCGACGTCTCTGGGGTGGTCGCCGACCCCGAGGCCCCGACGGGGATAGCCCTTATCACAGTGGACGATGCCGGCGCGAACACTATAGTGGTGGTGCCGGGAGCTAACAGCAAATGCAGTCCCAGAGACGTCGAGGCCCGTTCGGGCTCCATTGGGCATGCGAAGGCAGTCGTAGCCCAGCTCGAGGTGGAGACTGACACAGTGGTGGCCGCTTTCCGGGCAGCAAGGGCCGAAGGAGTCGCCACTGTCCTGAACCCCGCGCCTGCGCCGCATTCGCCTCTCCCCCGCGCGCTGCTTGAGCATGCCGACTTCATCATTCCGAACGAGGTGGAGGCAGGCGCGCTCTCGGGGATGCGAGTATCGTGCCCGGACGAGGCTTTGGAGGCCGCACGGGTGCTCCACACCCTGGGGCCTGAGCGCGTGATCATTACTCTTGGAAGCCAAGGCTCGGTGTTCGCCGGACCTGAAGGGGAAATCCGGATGCCCGCCTACAGGGTCAACGCAATTGATTCAACCGCTGCGGGCGACGCTTTCATAGGCGCATTCACCGTGGCGTTGATAGATGGCATGTCGATCAGGGATTGTCTTGCGTTTGGGTCCGCGGCGGGGGCGCTGGCCGCCTCCAAACCCGGAGCGCAGGCATCGCTGCCCTGCCTTGCCGATGTAGCGGCACTCTCGCGAAACCCGCCGAGCGGGTGAAGCAGGAGCCGAGGCCGCGACTTGATGAGCCGCAAGGCGCTAAGGGGAAGGCAGCAACAAGGCGCAACTTGCACTTGACAGCCCAAAATTCGGTGAGATAGAATTTGCCTGCTGGCGGTTCCAGTAACCTACGAAAGGAGGCCGAACCGATGGGGATCGTCACCGCTGCGGTGCTTCACCGTCGCAGAGGGGCTACTCTGCCCTTCGGGTGGGGTTATTGTGTCCTTTTCGGCTCGGCACGTCCTAGGCCTGTGTAGGTTGCGCATGTGTGCGTGATCGACGGCCGCGGGCGATGTGAGAGCCCGCGGCCTTCAAGTTTCCCAGGCACCCTATTCCGGGCCGGGCCGCGGGTGAGTGTGTTCCCCGTGGCCCGGCCTCATGTTTTGTGAAGGGGAGGTAGTCTTCAGGTGACTGCTGCGATCGTATGTGATCACGCGTTCAAGGCTTTTGTAGAGCAGCCGGAGGTCGATGACGCCAAGGATAGCACCCGCCCGCCGCGGTCATTGGCAAGGCGGTTCTTGGACCTCATGGCGCACAGGGGCGTCAAGGTGGAAGCCGTGCATGACGTGTCCTTTGAGGTGGCACGCGGGGAGATCTTCGGGATACTCGGTCCGAACGGGTCCGGGAAGTCCACGCTCATCAGAATGGTCTCGACCCTGCTCCTCCCAGACTCCGGGACAATTACAGTATTTGGCCGTGACGTGGTGGAGAACAAGCTGGAAGTGAGACAGTCGATCAACAGGGTGTCTGTGGAGGCCGCGTTCTTCAAGAAGCTTTCAGCCTTGGAGAACCTGGAGTACGCTGCACGTCTCTATGGCGTGAATGTGCGCGAAGGCCGTGAACGGGCCATGGCCATTCTCGAGCGTCTCGGATTCGCGAAGAAGAAAGCACGGACGCCCCTGGAGAATCTGTCCCGCGGCATGCAGCAGAAGGTGGCGGTCGCGAGAGCACTCTTGACCTCCCCCGTGCTCCTACTCCTCGACGAGCCTACGACAGGCCTTGACCCCGTGTCCAAGCGCGAGGTTCAGGATTTCGTGCTCGAGTTGCGGCGCACCCACGACACCACCGTCATTCTGACCACCCATGACATGCAGGAGGCGGAGAGGCTGTGCGACCGCATCGCAGTGATGGACAACGGGAGATTCGTCGCTTTGGATACGCCTGATAACCTCAGAGCGGGCATGACTCAGAACGGGCACGTGCCTTCGCTGGAAGAGGTTTTCTTCAGGCTCACAGGCAAGAACCTTGGGGATGAGATCCCGGAAGGGGTTGATTGAGTTGAATGCTCTCGCGAGGGAGATCAAGTCAAGCTACGCTCTGGTGCAGCGAAACATAAACTTAGTCCGACGATACCTCGGATGGGAGATCGTGTTCGCGTCCTATGAGGTCGTAAACGTTCTGACCATCGGGTTCATCGGAGTAAGTGGCCCGAGAGAGACAATGAACGAGCGGATACTGTTCCTGATTGCCGGAGCCCTGCTGTGGGGGTTCCTGTCTGTCTTGTTCCACGAGGTCTCCGAGTCGGTGGCGTGGGAGAGGTGGGAGGGGACCATCGAGTACAGCTTCATGGCCCCTCTCCCGAGGATCATCTACATGATGGGAGTCTGCTTCTGGGCGGTGCTCTACGGCCTCATACGGACCATTGTCTGCTTGACTGCAGTGGCGCTGTTCTTTCGGATCTCGCTTGCCGGGGCCAATCTCCCGGCGGCCCTTCTGACGTTGGCCATATCAAGTTTGGCCTTCATGGGGATGGGCCTGGCGGCGGCTGTGCTTCCACTAGTCTCACCTGAGAAGGGTTCCCAGGCTACCCACATATTCCAGGCGGTCATATTGCTCATCTCCGGTGTGTACTACGACGTTTCAGTCCTGCCCGCTTGGGTCAGACCGTTGTCTGCGATATCGCCAGCCACATACACGCTGCGGGCCGCTCGGGCTGCGTTGCTGGAAGGTGCCCCGATGGCATCCATCCTCCCAGAACTCGGCATCTTGCTCGTCTCCGGGGTCGTGTTGATCCCTCTCGGGCTTGCCATCTTCGAACGAGGCGAGCATTACGCCATGCGCACCGGGAAACTCAAGAGGAGCGGATAGAGGCCGGTTGCGTCGGGCGAGGCAGCAGGATGCGTCCTCTGGATGCGTCCTGCTGTGAGTGTGCCAAGGCAAGAGAGACATTGTAGTCGAGCTTCTAGCCGAGTGCGGGCTCCTTGTGACGGTGCCGCACGGCGCGTTCTACATACTTGCCGACATATCTCGAACAGGCCTGGACTCCTATACATTTGCCACGCGGCTTCTCTCGGAGGCGAGAGTCGCTGTGGCATCGGGGGAGACATTCGGCAATGTAGCTGCGGAAGGCCGCCACAAGGCGGCCTTTGCTACTGGCCCTTCGGCACTTCCCGGACTCTCGAGCATTGAGTCGAATTCACACATGATTTGCCTGGTTGTCTACCGCTTTTACGTGATTTCTCCGCATGATTGGCTGGACGTATGAACATTCATGGACACCATTTAGAAGGAATTCTGGCATTGCTGTGGAACGGAATGAGCGGTATGATCCTCATACCACACACTCCGATCTCCATATACGTGCACAGGAGGCAGGCCTCGTATCCAATGGAAGGCAGCAGCCCCATCCGCAAGGTTAACTTGTCGGATACCATCGTAGAGCATGTCAAATCCCTCATAGCGGCCGGCCGGCTCAAACCCGGAGATAAGTTGCCGCCGGAGCGGGAGTTTGCGGCACAGCTTGGGGTGAGTCGCACCGCGTTGCGGGAGGCATTGAGGAGTCTCAGCCTCATGGGCCTTCTCAGCATCAGACAGGGCGACGGGACCTTCGTATCCAGGTTGGTCCCGGCATCCTTCATGAAGTCGCTCTCTCCCATGCTTCTCATGAGCGGAACGGACATCTTGGAGTTGGTAGAGGCGAGAAAGGTCATAGAAGTCAAGACCGCGGCCCTGTGCGCGCTTCGGGCCACTGAAGAGGAACTCGAGTCAGTGAGCAGGCTCATACTGAAGATGGCGGAGACTCTCACAGACCTGGACAGCTTCAACCAGCTTGACCTGGAATTCCATCTTTCCATTGCCAGGGGGGCCCACAACTCAGCTCTCGTTGCCGCCTTGCAGGCTGTGAGGGATGGCCTGTATGAGCAGGTGGAGAATGTTCAGCGTCTACCGGGCGCGGCCAAGCGGGCTCTGGATTTTCATTGCCGCATTGAGCGGGCGGCCAGGGCGAGGGACTCCGAGGAAGCGGAACGGGCGATGGGGGAGCACCTGGAGGACGTGGAGCGGGCGATTCTCGCCAACATGGCGCACGCGCCCGGATAGCAGCGAGGAGGTGTTGGCGGAGGGGGAACAACTAGTCAGCAACCGATCGGCTGGGCGGAATCACACGGGACGTTGTGCATGAATCACTACGTATCTAAGGAGGCCTTGGCAGATGGTCACTAGTAGGGTTAGGAGGCACATCTGGAGGACCGCGCTTGTTTTCGCCGTGCTGCTGGCACTCTCTCTGTTCACGACCACTCTTGCAGCCGAGCAGGTGGTCAAGGTGGGTGCAGTGTATCCCCTGACCGGCGCAGTGGCGACGACAGGGGCCGACTGCCGAAGCGGTGTTGAACTCGCCCTCGAGATCATTAATGGAGTCTACGACATAGACTTCCCATTCGCCAGGACTGCTGGGATCCCCTCTCTTGGCGGAGCCAAGCTCGATGTTATCTTTGGGGATTCCCGAGGCGATCCGACCCAGGGTATGGCTGAGACAGAGAGGCTGATCACCGAGCAAAAGGTTGTAGCCATGATTGGCGGGTACCAGAGCGCTGTCGTCAAGACGGCGAGCATGGCCGCCGAGAGGCTGCAGGTGCCGTACGTTCTTTCGGATGCCACGTCTCCCGCCCTTACCGAGCGGGGCTTCAAGTGGTTCTTCCGGGTGATCCCCCACGATGGTATCCAGGCCAAGAACGCGCTCGAGCTTGTCCGAGATGTCGCGAAGAAAGAGAACACCAGCATCAAGAAAATCGGTGTGCTGTGGGAGAACACCGAGTGGGGCGCAAACGTGGCCATGGAGATCAGGAAGTGGGCCGGGGAGTACGGGTTCACTATCGTGGCCGACCTCCCTTACACCTACCGCGCGACCGATGTGTCAGGTGAGGTGCTGAAACTCAAGGCGGCTGCCCCGGAAGTTATAATCCATGCGGCGTACGTCTCAGACGCAATCCTGTTTACCCAGACCCTCAAGGCCATGGACGTCCGGCCCAAGATGTTTGTGGGGATGGCTGGCTACCTCGATCCGAACTACCTGAACACCGTCGCCAAGGACGGCGAGTACTTCTTTGTACGCGCAGTCTACGGCCTGGACCTTGCCAGCCGCAAGCCTGTGGTTGCACAGATCAACGAAATCTACAAGAAGAAGTACGGCTTCGACATGAGCCCGAACGCCGCCCGCAGCTTCACTGCTCCGTTTGTGGTTGCGGACGCGATCAACAGGGCCAAATCAACGAAACCCGATGACATCAGAAAGGCGTTGCTCGAGACAGACTTGCCTGCCGACGCCCTGATCTCGCCCTACGAGGGCGTCAGGTTCGATCCGGTGACCCACGACAATGTCCTGGCGCGGTCGCTCTACCTTCAGATTCAAGGCGGCAAGTTCAGGGTGGTATGGCCCTTTGAGCTCGCCGCTGTTCCGTACGTGTTCCCGTTCCCGGGCTGGAAGAGGTAACTGACTTACCGGGCCCGGGCGCCTGGCTTGCGCCGCACGCCCGGGCTCCTTCCCCCGCATACACCATCCACACGCGCAAGGGGTGGGAATCATGTACCTTCAATTGCTTACGGGAGGCCTCTTGCTCGGGTGCATATACGGCCTGGTCGCCATGGGGCTGAGCCTCATCTACGGAGTAATGGGGATCGTGAACTTCGCCCACGGAGCCTTCGTGATGCTGGCAATGTACGCGAGCTACTGGCTATATGCTCTGCTTCGGCTGGACCCGGTTCTTTCAACTCCACTCGTAGCGGCGCTGATGTTTGGGTTCGGTGCCGGCTGTTACTACCTGGTCATCGGAAGAGTGCTCCGAGGGCCTTTCCTCGCAAGGTTGCTTGTCACTTTCGGCCTCGGGATATTCTTCGTGAGCCTCGCACAATTCCTCTGGACTCCTGACTACAAGATGGTTGACAGGTCCATCGCGCACGGGATAATCACCATCGGTGGAGTGTTCATCGAAGGGCCCAAACTCGCCGCAAGTATCGGCAGTCTCGCCGTGGCAGCTGCTGTTTACTGGTTCGTGCGCAAGACCAAGACGGGTTTGGCAATCCAGGCGATCTCGATAGATCGAATGGCCTCGTCGCTGATGGGCATCAACCTCGAGCGGCTCAACGCGATCGCTTTTGGCCTCGGGATCGCCTCGGCGGGCGCAGCTGGGTCTCTGATGGCGAGTTTCTACTACATCTTCCCCGACGTAGGCACGATGTTCGGACTTGTGGCTCTAGTTGCCGTGGCCCTCGGGGGGTTTGGAAGTACAGAGGGTGCACTCATAGGTGCTATCCTTCTGGGGGTGATCGAGACTTTCGGCGGGTTTGTCGTCGGCCCCGCCTACAAGTACGCTCTCATATTCGTTGCCTACCTGCTCATCGTCATCATCCGGCCTAGAGGCCTCATGGGATGGGGTGCCGACTGATGAAAGCGACCGGCACAAGGAATCCGATCGTGTTGGGAGTGGCGCTGATTGCCTTCGGGATCGGGCTTCCGTTCATCTTCACGTCCCGGTTCAGCCAGCACATTCTGATAATGGTACTTCTTTACGCGCTCCTGGGCGAGGCATGGAATATCATGACAGGATACGCGGGCTTGGTCTCTGTAGGCCAAGCGGCCTTCTTCGGAGTAGGAGCGTATGTGTCCTCCTTTGCCTTTGTGACCTGGGGAGTCAATCCCTGGTTGGGCATGCTCCTCTCCGGGCTTGTGTGTGCCGCATTTGGAGTCGCCGTGGGGTTCCCCGTGTCCAGGCTCCGGGGGCGCTACTTCGCCATCGGCACTATCGCCCTAGGGCAGACGATCAAGATCATCTTCGAGAACTGGGAATACGTAGGCGCTGCCAGGGGCCTGATGCTCCCCCTGGTCCCGGAGGGCTTACTCAACTTCCAGTTCCACACCTCCAAGGCTCCGTACTACTATATCGCCTTGGCCCTGCTAGCCGGAGTAGTCGTGCTGATGTACCTCATTGAAGGCTCCAAGCTGGGCTACTACTTCAAGGCGATCAGAGAGAACGAAGATGTTGCGGCGGGTATGGGAGTAGATAAGACGGTCTACAAACTCATTGCGATCGCCCTGAGCGCCTTCATTACGGGTATCGGGGGCACGTTCCTCGCCCAGTACAGCTTGTATGTGGAACCTGAGTACGTGTTCAACCACCTCATCTCCGTGACCATCGCGCTCATCGCGGTGTTCGGTGGTACCGGGAATATAGCGGGTCCGATTCTCGGGGCTCTGATCCTAGTCCCCATATCCGAACTGACCCGGGCCTGGCTGGGCGCGGGGGGCAAAGGGATCGATCTGATGATCTACGGTGCGTTCATAGTTGTCATCTGCGTATTCGAGCCTGAAGGCCTCGTCGGCATCATCAGGCGAGTGGGGCGCTCAGCGCGCGGCGGCGAGAAGAGGGGGGTGCCGGTATGGAGGAACTTGTAGTCCAGGGCCTCACCAAGAGGTTCGGCGGGCTTGTGGCGCTGAGCGACGTTTCGTTCACCGTCCGCCCCAGGGAGATCAAGGGGCTCATCGGGCCTAATGGTGCGGGAAAGACCACCCTCTTCAACTGCGTGACCGGATTTCTGAAGGTGGATGCGGGATCCGTGAGACTAGGCCCTCAGTCCATTACGAACTGGCAGCCCAACCGAGTGTGCGGCCTTGGCATCGCAAGGACGTTCCAGGTCGTGCAAGTGTTGCAGGGCTTGACTGTCCTCGAGAACGTCATGGTTGGGGCGTACCTCCGCCGAGGCCGAACTGGGCCGGCGCGGAGGAAGGCCTTTGAGGTCCTGAAGCGAGTGGGAATGGAACAGAAGGCGGAGTCGCCCGCAGGTGGGCTTACGCTCCCGGAGAAGAAACGACTGGAAGTCGCGATGTGTCTGGCCACCGAACCCAGGATCCTGATGCTTGATGAGGCCATGGCCGGCCTGACCCCTACGGAGATCAACGAGGCGGTGGCGCTCATCAGAAGTCTTCGGGATGAAGGCATGGCCTTGGTGGTCGTGGAACATGTCATGGAGGCCATCATGCCCATCGCGGACAGCGTCATGGTTCTCGAATCAGGATGCAAGATCGCCGAAGGACCGCCCGCGGAGATCGTGAGAGATGAGCGGGTGATCGCGGCGTACTTAGGTGAGAAGTATGCTAAACGTAACTCATCTTAGCGCTGGCTACGGTGGGGTGCCCGCCCTTTCGGACGTCTCTCTCACGATCAACAGGGGCGAGATCGTAGCGATTGTAGGGTCGAACGGGGCGGGGAAGTCCACTTTGGCGAGGGCGATCTCGGGTGTTCTCAGACCAACTTCCGGCGAAATCCTCCTCGACGGTCGACGGATAGACGGGATGCCTGCTCACGACATCGTTAGGCTCGGCATTGTTCACGTGCCCGAGGGGCGTCACGTGTTCGGTAAGTTGTCCGTGACGGAGAACCTTCTGTTGGGTGCCTACACCGTGGACTCAGAGGAGACCGTGCGCAGGAGGCTCGAGTTCGTTCAGGAGATGTTCCCAATTCTCAAGGAGCGTAAGGCCCAGAAGGCAGGAAGCCTGAGCGGAGGGCAGCAACAGATGCTCGCCCTCGGTCGGGGCTTGATGGCTGATCCGAAGCTTCTGATTCTGGATGAGCCATCGCTCGGCCTCATGCCAAAGCTCGTTGAAGGGCTCTTCGATGCCATCCGGCGGATCGCCCAGGAGGGCATCACCATACTCCTGATAGAACAGCGGGTCCTCGAAGCCCTGGAGCTCTGTGACAGGGGCTATGTGATCCAGAGTGGCAGGATTGTCATGGAGGACACCGGAGACCGGCTCATCGAAAGTGACATGGTCAGGCGTGCCTACCTCGGGATGTGAGCTGAGGCGCACGCAGACCGCGGGCTTGTGCAGCCCGAGAACCCTGGGAGGTGTGCTTAGCGTGGAAGTGAGGCTCGCTTATGGCAAGCAGGGGCTTCGTGTCTCCTTACCGGACCGGAATGTCACCGTCATCGAGCCCGTATTCGTGGAGGGCCTTCCTGACGAGAAGGCAGCCGTGCTGGAGAGCATACGTTCCCCGATAGGTACGCCACCCCTTCGGGATATGGTCCGACCGCAGGATACGGTTGCCATCGTGTTCTGCGACATCACCCGGCCGATGCCGAGCAGGCGAGTACTGCCGGTCATTCTGAATGAGCTTGCACATGTGGACCGCGGCAAGATCGTCCTCATAAACGCGCTCGGAACGCATAGGCCCAGCCCTCGCCAAGAGCTTGTGGAGTTGCTAGGGGAAGAGATCGTCCGCGATTACCGCATAATCCAGCACTCATGTGAGGATCGCTCATCACTGGCGAGAGCTGGGACTCTCGCGGACGGCGAGGATCTTTGGGTAAACAAGGAATACTTGAACTCGTCGTTCAGAATCCTGACAGGGTTCATCGAGCCTCACTTCTTCGCGGGTTTCAGCGGAGGAGGGAAACTTGTCCTTCCCGGGATTGCCAGCATAGAGAATATCATGCGCGCGCACAGCTACGAGATCTTATCGGATGCCCGGTCCACTTGGGGAGTGACTGAAGGTAACCCGGTTTTTGAGAGGATTAGAGAGGCAGCGGAACTGACCCATCCCGATTTCATATTGAACGTCACGCTGAACAAGAACAAGGAGATAACCCAGGTCTTCTCAGGCGACCTCCGGCAGGCACACGGGGCGGGCGTGGACTACCAGCGGTCTGTGGCGATGCGTGCAGTTCCGCACCCCTTCGACGTGGTAATCACGACCAACAGCGGCTACCCTCTGGACCGCAACTTGTACCAGACTGTGAAAGGGATGTCCGCGGCGGCGGAGATAGTGCGTGATGGGGGGACTATAATTGCCGCCGCCGAGTGTCGAGACGGTATCCCCAAAGGCAGTAAGTACGAGAGCCTGCTTTCGATGGCGGGCACACCGGATGGAACACTCAAGATGGTATCCACACCTGGGTTTGCCATGACAGACCAGTGGCAAGTGCAGATCCAGGCGAAGGTGCAAAAGCGGGCCAAGGTTTACTTGAAGAGCGACGGCCTCACAGACGAGGAAATCCGAAGCGCCATGCTCGTCCCGTGCCAGAAGATCGAGGACGCGGTGGAGGAGGCTTTGGGAGAGTTGGGGTCCGATGCCAGCATCTGCGTCCTGCCTGAAGGGCCGCAGACTATACCGTACGTCTGGATGGTAGCAGGTGACCAGTAGGCACTTTCCGGCGCAGTGCACAACCTGTTTCACTGTTCACTCTGCCCCTGAGGCTCGTTCTTCTGCCACGCGCCCACTGCCTTAGCGCCCCCCGGCCGCGCGAGAGG
>JANLFS010000003.1:25119-26480 GCA_024655925.1 Bacillota bacterium
GCATCTGGCACGCCAGGCGCCATGTGAACCAGCGGTCCATCAGTGCGAGAAGCGCATACACAACGTCCATTGAAGAGCCCCGTCCGGGTGTGCTATACTGATTCAGTCGAGGAGGGGTTTTCCGTCCCGCGGAGGTGAGAGGATTGAAGGACAAGATCCACCCTAAGTTTTTCATAACCCGCGTCACGTGCGCGTGCGGGGAGAGTTTCGAGACCGGATCCACCCGGGAGAACTTGAGAGTTGAGATCTGCTCTAAGTGCCATCCCTTCTCCACCGGCGTCCAGAGGATCGTCGACACCGGCGGGCGCGTGGAGAGGTTCCGCAAGAAGCACAATCTCTAGCTCGGCGTTGTTTGGGGGCGGTTCCAGAGTATGGGGCCACCCCCAATGGTCATGTACTGTCGGAGCCCGGCGGGGCTCCAGTTTTTTGGCCCGCCGGACTCACGGGAGGGTCCAATTTGCACGGCAGCATTCAGGGCACTGGATGGATAGAAGTCATTTGTGGCTCCATGTTCAGCGGCAAGAGCGAGGAACTCATCCGCAGAGTGAAGCGGGCACGGATTGCGCGGCAGCTAGTGGTCGCACTCAAGCCTGCCATCGATACGCGCTTCTCCACGAATGACGTTGTATCGCACGGTGGTGGCAAGATCGATTGCCTGCCCGTACGTGACTCCCTGGAGGCCGAGGAGCGAATACCGGAAGACGCTCAGGTGGTGGCGGTGGATGAGGCACAGTTTTTCGACGATGGCATAGTCGACTTGTGCGTCAGGTTGGCTGACAGGGGCATCCGGGTGATCGTTGCCGGACTCGACACTGACTTCCGCGGAGAGCCGTTCGGCCCCATGCCCGAACTGCTTGCGCGCGCGGAATACGTCTCGAAACTTCAGGCGATTTGCGTCAAGTGTGGAAACCCAGCAACGAGAACGCAGAGGATAATCGACGGCAGACCGGCCAGCTACTCCGACCCGCAGGTCCTGATTGGGGCGAGCGAGGCCTATGAGGCCCGGTGCCGGAAGTGCCACGAGGTTCCCGATCGGCCGAGTCGAGGAGGTCATAGGGGTTGAAGACTAGGTTTCAGTACGGGGGACAGGCCGTAATAGAAGGCGTTATGATGCGTGGCCGTGACAGCATGGCGGTGGCGGTGCGCCGCCCGACCGGTGAGATAGCCGTCGACATCAACGATCTGAACAGCTCAAGACGTCCCCGTATTCTGAGGTTGCCGTTCGTTCGAGGAACGGTCATGTTGGTCGAGTCCTTGGTCCTTGGCATGCAGGCCTTGATGTACTCGGCCAATGAGGCCGCAGGCGAGGATGAGAAACTGTCTGGGACCGAGATAACGCTGACGCTGCTAGGGGCTTTGGG
>JANLFS010000003.1:26490-29213 GCA_024655925.1 Bacillota bacterium
TTCATCGTGCTGTTCATCATCGTGCCCAATGTCATAGTTGCTTTCTTCCAGAGGCGCATCGCGAGCATAGTCGTGGTCAACCTGATCGAAGGCTTGCTTCGCGTGACCATCTTCGTCGCATACATTGTCATCATATCTTGCATTCCCGATATTCAGCGGGTCTTTGCCTACCACGGGGCGGAACACAAGACCATATCCGCCTGGGAGGCGGGAGAGGACCTCACAGTCACGAATGCCGCCAAGCACACGACACTGCACCCGCGATGCGGCACTAGCTTCCTCCTGATCGTGATGGTTGTAAGTATCCTCCTGTTCAGCCTCCTCGGCAGACAGACGCTTCTGATGAGAATCGCCACGCGGATTCTGCTCCTCCCTGTCCTCGCTGGAATATCCTATGAAGTATTGAAACTAGCCGGCCAGGAGAAGGTTCCGGTTCTCTTGCGGTGGGCATCTGCCCCCGGGCTCGCGCTGCAGAGGCTCACTACCAGGGAGCCAGACGAACACCAGTTGGAGGTGGCGATCGCTTCTCTCAACGCTGTCATCGAGAAGGACCAGTCCAAGGAAGAGAGGGCAGGGAGCCAAGCGTGATTGCAAAGCTCGACGAAATAGAGTCCAGGTTTGAGGAGTTGGAGAGGAGGCTCGCGGATCCCGCGGTCATCGCGGATCAGGTGGAGTACAGGCGCGTTTCCAAGGCCCATGCGAGCCTCGAGACCATCGTTGTCAAGTACAGAGACCTCAAAGGCATCGAGGAGGGCATAGAGGCCACCACCGCTATGCTGCGAGAGAAGCTCGACGAGGAAATGCGCGAACTCGCCGAGGCAGAGCTCGAGGAGCTCGAAAGGAAGCGAGAGAGCCTGCTCGATGAACTGAAGGTTCTCCTTCTCCCCAAGGATCCGATGGATGAGAAAAACGTCATAATGGAGATCCGCGCCGGCACCGGCGGCGAGGAGGCGGCGCTCTTCGCCGGGGATCTATTCCGCATGTACACTCGGTACGCTGAGAGACGTGGATGGCAGATGGAGGGCCTGAGCTCAAACCCGACCGGGTTGGGCGGGTTCAAAGAGGTCATTTTCATGATCTCCGGTGACGGCGTCTACAGCCGGCTGAAATTCGAAAGTGGAGTCCACCGGGTGCAGCGGGTTCCCGAGACGGAGGCAGGCGGCAGGATTCATACGTCCGCGGCGACTGTCGCGGTCTTGCCAGAGGCGGAGGAAGTCGATGTCGAGATAAACCCCAACGACCTCAGGATCGATGTCTTTCGCTCTAGCGGGCATGGAGGCCAGAGCGTGAATACCACCGACTCAGCCGTCAGGATCACACACATCCCCACCGGGATGGTGGTTACGTGCCAGGATGAGAAATCGCAGCACAAGAACAAGGATAAGGCACTGCGGGTGCTCAGGGCGAGATTGCTCGACAGGCTGATGGAGGAGCAGAGATCCGGTATCGCGGAGACTCGCAAGAGCCAGGTGGGAACGGGTGACCGGAGCGAGCGGATTCGGACCTACAACTTCCCTCAGAACCGCGTAACAGATCACCGAATCGGCCTCACCCTCTACCACCTCGAGAACGTGCTTGACGGGGACCTCGACGAAGTAATTGATGCCCTGGTCCTGAACGAGCAGGGTGAGAAGCTCAAGCGAGCGGAGTGAGTGGAGGATGGTAGGCGACAGGCTCCAAGTCCTGGGGGTCCTAAAGCTGGCCACCGACTACCTCCGCTCCCGCGGCATAGACTCCGCGCGATTGGATGCCGAGGTGCTGCTGGCTGAAATCCTCGGGATGGAGAGAATAAGGCTGTACGTAGAGTACGACAGGCCTCTGTCAGGACGCGAGCTTGGGGCCTACAGGGAAGCTGTTGCCCGGCGGGCGGCGCGCGTCCCAGTGGCCTATATTACGGGGCACAAGGAGTTCATGTCGCTAGATTTCGCAGTGGACAGCCGCGTTCTCGTGCCGCGGCCTGACACAGAGATCCTGGTGGAGGCTGCTCGAGACGAGATTCTCTCCATGGGTGTTTCGGAGCCCATGATCGTTGACCTCGGGACTGGAAGTGGCGCGATCGCCTGCTCTCTGGGTAAGCTGCTTCCCTCTGCGCACATTCTCGCCACTGACATCTCCTCCGACGCGCTTGCGGTCGCAGAAGCCAACGTAGTGAGGCTGGGCCTGGACGACCGGGTCCGGCTCGCCCAGGGGGATCTGTTCGAGCCTCTTGACAAGGAAGGATTCAGCCGTGTCCACGCAGTGGTCTCAAACCCCCCTTACATCCCTGAGGTGGACATGTCCTCCCTTGTCCCAGAGATATCGAAGCACGAACCCGCGATCGCGCTTCTGGCCGGACCGGACGGCCTCGATTTCTTCCGCCGCATGGCCGCGGAAGTTAGCCCTTATCTTGAGCCGGGCGGGCTGATTGCGCTCGAGGTCGGTGACGGGCAAGCCAATGCTGTTGCAGGGCTGCTCGAAGACGCGGGTCTCGTCATGGTGAGGCGGGTCTGCGACTACGCCGGCCATTTCCGAGTGGTCCTTGCCCGAACTCCGAAGGAACTGGACGGAGAAGCCGATGGCAGATGAGATCAGAACCGAGTACGTCAGGGTCGACCCAACCTGTCCCGATCTTCGGGGGAGGCTGGCGCACGCAGCCCAGGTACTCCGCGATGGGGGGCTTGTCGCATTCCCCACCGAGACGGTGTACGGACTTGGGGCGAATGCTCTGGACGGGCGCGCTGTGG
>JANLFS010000003.1:29223-47021 GCA_024655925.1 Bacillota bacterium
GCCGGGATCTTCAGGGCGAAGGGAAGGCCCATGGACAACCCGCTGATAGTCCACATCTCCAGACTCGCACAGCTTCCTCCACTGGTCTCCACGACCACTCCGGAAGCGTTCGCGTTCGCCCAGGCGTTCTGGCCAGGCCCTCTCACGATGGTGCTGCCGGGGTCTGGCGCTGTTCCTAATGAGGTCACCGCCGGGCTAGATACGGTTGCCGTGCGCATGCCCTCCCATCCGGTCGCCCTTGCCTTGATCGAGGCGGCGGGGATTCCCGTGGCTGCTCCAAGTGCAAACGTCTCCGGTCGCCCGAGTCCCACCACCGCGGCTCACGTCCTGTCAGACCTCGGAGGCAGAATACAAATGGTTGTAGATGGAGGGCCGGCGGGCATAGGGGTCGAATCCACTGTTGTGGACATGACCTCCGATCCGCCGTTGGTGTTGAGGCCTGGAGGCGCGACTATCGAGGCCCTTCGCACGGTCGTTCCCCGGATCGAGGTGGCTTCAGACCGCGGGCAGCAGGCATGTGAACCGCCCAGATCTCCAGGCATGAAGTACCGCCACTACGCCCCCAAGGCAGACCTGTGGCTGTTCATCGGCGAGCATGCCTGGCAGGTGCGGGTGATTGGCGAGCGCGTGGCGGCTGAGACAGCGGCAGGGCGGAGAGTGGGTCTGCTCATTTCCGCGGAGACCGCTCGCGAACTGAAGGACCGCTGTGCGGGGAGCCCGGCTGGTGCCGTCAGCGTTGTGGTTGGATCCCGAGAGGACCTGCCTGGCATCGCGTCGGTCCTCTTTGACTGCATGAGACAGATCGACTGCGCGTCAGTTGACGTGATACTTGCCGAGTCGTATGCCACCACTGGGATGGGCCTCGCTGTCATGAACCGTCTCATGCGGGCGGCAGGAGGCCGGATAATTCAATCTCTCGAACCCGACAGGAAATAGTCGGGTAGTAGCGAAGTCTTGAGGTCAGCAGGTGAGAGCCATGGCCAAGACCGTCCTGATGGTATGCGCGGGGAATACCTGCAGAAGCCCGATGGCTGAGGTGCTTCTTCGCCGGTTGGTTGACGAGAGACTGCCCGAGACCGCTAAGGATGTCACGGTTGCTTCCGCGGGCCTTTCTGGGTGTGACGGCTGTCCGGCGAACCCTAACGCGGTTTCGGCCGTAGCCGAATTGGGCCTGGATCTATCCGGACATGTCGCACGACGACTCACTAAGAAGATGATCGATGGTGCAGACCTCATTCTCACCATGCAGGCTTGTCAGGTCCCTTTGGTTCTTGAGATCGATCCGTCCGCCGCGAATAAGACTCGCCCAATTGGCGATTCCGACATAGGTGACCCAATAGGGGGATCGATAGACGACTACAGGCGCACGCGGGACCAAATCCGCTCCGCTCTCGAGGGTGTCCTGGATCTGCTGCAGACTGGAGGAACATCATGAGAATCGCGATAGGATCGGATCACGCGGGATTTTACGCGAAGACCCAGCTCTTCGCCAGGCTCCGAGAGGAAGGGCATGTTCTCGAGGATTTCGGAGCATACGGGACTGACCCAGTCGACTATCCTGATATCGCACGGGCTGTCGGTGAGGCTGTCGCGTCAGGCGGGTACGATCGTGGGATCCTGATATGCGGGACTGGAATCGGGATGTCGATTGCGGCCAACAAGGTCCCCGGTGTGAGGGCCGCCCTGTGCCATGACGAGTACACTGCAAGAATGTCTCGGCAACACAATGACGCCAACGTCCTTGCAATCGGGTCCAGGATCCATGCAACCGAGGCGATAGTGCGCATTGTCAGCGTATGGCTGGCCACGGAGTTTGGCCAAGGTCGTCACGCGGAGCGTGTTGACAAGATAGGACAGATAGAACGAAGTCACCGGGGGTGCTGATTTTGGCACAGGTCCACGTTATAGACCACCCATTGATCCAGCACAAGATAACGCTTATTCGCGACAAGAACACCGGGCCGAAGGACTTCCGCGAGCTAGTCTCTGAAGTAGCAATGCTCATGGCGTACGAGGTCACACGCAACATGCCGGTCGAGTCCATAACGGTGGAGACCCCCATAGGGCCTGCAGTCGGCTGGCAACTTGCCGGCAAGAAGGTCGGTGTAGTGGCTATTCTTAGGGCCGGCCTCGGAATGGTGGACGGAGTCCTGAACCTCATACCCGTCGCAAAGGTCGGGCACATCGGCCTCTACCGGGATCCTGACACCCTTAAACCCGTCGAGTACTACTGCAAGCTCCCTCCTGACGTGGCTGATCGTGAGCTGATCCTCCTCGACCCAATGCTCGCAACGGGCGGCTCGGCCTGCGCGGCGATTCAATTCGCCAAGGACCGTGGTGCCACGAACATCAAGTTGGTCTGCCTCATAGCCGCGCCAGAGGGTATTAAGCTGGTGCAGGAGACACATCCGGATGCCGAGATCTACGTGGCAGCCATCGACGAGAGGTTGAACTCCCACGGCTATATAGTGCCCGGTCTGGGGGACGCCGGTGACAGACTGTTCGGAACAAAGTGAGGCGGGGCGCGTTGGCTGAGGTGGACGAACCATCGGGCCTCTTCAGGCCGGCTTGGGACGACTATTTCATGGAGATCGCCAGGGTTGTGGCGAAGAGGTCCACGTGCCTGAGAAGGCAAGTGGGCGCGGTGGCGGTCAGAGACCGACAGATACTCGCCACGGGGTACAACGGAGCACCGTCCTCGCTGAAGCACTGTTCGGAAGTGGGGTGCGTCAGGACGACGCTCGGGGTCCCCGCAGGGGAGCGGCACGAGCTGTGCCGAGGACTACACGCAGAGCAGAACGTTATCATCCAGGCCGCCCTCCACGGAGTGGCGATCGCCCATGCGACGGTCTACTGCACCCACCAGCCGTGCGTTGTATGTGCGAAGATGCTAATCAACGCGGGAGTGTCGAAGGTGGTGTTCGGTGGCGAGTACCCTGACGAAATGGCGTATGGTCTGCTGAAGGAGGCGAAAGTTGAGGTAGTCCGGGCCCTTGACAGGCATGAAAACCAGTACTAAGATGGGTGGAGGTGCCATCCTGCTGGTATAGGGGTGCGTTGACGTGTCCAAATACCTCGTTGTCGCGATCTTCGCGGCCGTCGTGTCATGGGTTCTCACCCCGTTGGTGAAGGTGTTTGCGGTCAAGCACGGGATAGTGGATCGCCCGAGAGAACGCCGAATCCACACTCAGCCCGTGCCTCTGCTCGGGGGATTCGCGATGTACGCGGCTTTCGCTGCGGCGGCTCTCGTCTTCCTCAAGCCTGACCGGAACGTCGTTGGTCTGCTGACCGGGGGCGCCATCATCCTGGGAGTAGGTATCATTGATGACATTTACGAGCTCAAGCCCCTCGTCAAGCTCATGGGCCAGGTTGTCGCGGCCATGGTCCTGGTGGCTTTCGGCGTTGAGATCGAGTTTGTGACCAACCCCTATGGGGGCATGATATACCTCGGCAGCCTAGCTGCTCCCCTCACCATATTGTGGGTCGTGGCTTTTGTAAACGTCGTGAACTTCATTGATGGCCTCGACGGATTGGCCGCGGGAGTCTCAGCTATTGCTGCGCTCACAATGGCCTTCGTTGCGGCGGAGAAAGGCCAGGCTTCCATAGCTCTGATGGCCATTGCGGTGGCGGGAGCCGCAGCGGGCTTTCTTCCTCACAACTTCAACCCTGCCAGCATATTCATGGGCGACGCCGGCGCGATGTTCCTCGGGTTCTCGATTGCCGGAGTCTCCGCAATGGGCGCTCTGAAAAGGCCTGCGACCTTAGCATTGGTAATTCCTGTCCTGGTACTCGGGGTCCCGATTCTTGACACTGCGTTTGCGATTCTGCGGCGTCTTCAAAAGAGGGCGCCAGTTTCTGTGGGGGACCGCGACCACGTTCACCACAGATTGCTTGCACGTGGGATGAACCAGAGGCAAGCGGTTTTCACTATCTATGTGGTCAGTGTGCTCCTGGCGGCTGCGGCGTGCGGCATCGCCGTAATGGACCCCAGGCTCGGAATAGGAGGGGTCGTGACCGTGTTCGGTGCACTGATCTTCGTAGGTGAGAGATCCGGGATCCTGAGGACGGGGCCGAGGCACGGGCACAAGGTTGGGCGCTGAGATGCTCAAGGTCCTCTCGGTCTTCGGGACGAGGCCGGACACGATCAAACTGGCTCCCGTCGTCCTGGAACTCTCGCGGTATCCAGGGCAGATCAAGTCCGTGACTGTCGGGACTGCCCAGCATCGCGAGATGATGGACCAGGTCCTTTCGGTATTTGGCATCACGCCCGACTACGATCTGGGCATAATGAAAGACGACCAGACCCTGTTCGACATTGCAGAGAGGGGGCTTTCGGGCCTTCGGGAAGTGATCGAGGCTGAGCAACCCGACATCACGCTCGTCCACGGGGACACCTCCACAGCTTTCACAGGTGCCCTCGCTTCGTTTTACAGCAGGGTCCAAGTGGCCCATGTCGAGGCGGGACTGCGCACCTACCGGAAGTACGATCCCTACCCGGAGGAAATGAACCGAAGGCTCATCGGCGTGTTGTCCGACATCCATTTCGCGCCTACAGTCGAGCACCGGAACAACCTGTTGAAGGAGAACGTCCCCAGAGAGCGGATATACGTAACCGGAAATACCGTGGTTGATGCGGCCTTGAAGATTGCCGCGGAGCGCACCGGTTTCGACGACCCCGCTTTGGCCGGTCTCGACTTGGCAGATCACAGGCTCATCTTGGTCACTGCGCACAGGCGCGAGAATATCGGTGAGCCCATGCGCCAGATCTGTGCAGCGATCAGGGACGTCCTGTCGAGGTTTACTGACACTGTTGTAGTTCTGCCGGTGCACCCGAACCCGAGGGTCCGGAGCACGATCCTTGCAGAGTTGTCCGGAGTGGATAGATGCCACCTGGTGCCGCCGGTCTCCTATCCGGACATGGTGGGGCTGCTGAAGGCCTGCTATATGGTGATGACCGACTCGGGGGGTCTTCAGGAAGAAGCTCCCGCATTTGGGAAGCCTGTCCTGGTACTCCGGCGCACAACGGAAAGGCCAGAAGGACTCGTGACTGGGACTCTACGCCTGGCGGGAATCACGAGACACGGTGTATTGGAGGAAGCAGGGATTCTGCTCACAGATGCCGAAGCATACAACCATATGGCCTGCGCACGTAACCCTTATGGGGACGGTCACGCGTCCGCCCGGATCGTTGCGGGAATTCTTCATCATTTCGGGCTCACAAGTGAGCGCCCGCATGACTTCACTTACGAGTGACTCCCCGGAAAACCCTGGGGGCTCGGCAGATGTTACTAGTTGTATGCCGGGCTGAGCTGGTGATACACTACCTTCAGGAGCATGTCGTTTGCGGCTGCGCGATGGGGGGAGTAGCGTGGAATCACTGGTGATCAGGGGTGGACAACCCCTTCACGGCAGGGTGCGCGTGGGAGGAGCGAAGAACGCTTCTCTTCCAGTGATAGCAGCATCTCTCCTGGCTCCCGGGCTTTCGAGAATTGAGGATGTCCCAGATCTGCGGGATGTCGACACCATGTGTGGGGTTCTTTCCGCCCTAGGTGCCCGGACATCGAGGACGGGCAACACGGTGGCTGTCGACGCATCTGATGTGTCTTCCGCAGAATCGCCATACGATCTAGTTCGCGCCATGCGCGCTTCTTTTCTTGTGATGGGCCCGCTTCTCGCCCGAACCGGCAGGGTGAAGATTTCCCTGCCCGGCGGATGCGCCATCGGCTCCCGCCCCATAGACCTTCACCTTAAGGGGTTTGCAGCACTCGGCGCCCAGATAGATATGTCCTTCGGGCAGATTGAGGCACACGCGCGATCACTCTCTGGGGCCCGGGTGTATTTGGATTTCCCGAGTGTCGGAGCAACAGAGAACATAATGATGGCTGCGGTCCTCGCGTCCGGAGTTACTACAATCGAGAACGCGGCCCAAGAGCCCGAAGTCGTTGACTTGGCCAACTTCCTGAATTCCATGGGCGCCAAGGTTCGGGGAGCAGGAACCACAGTCCTCAAGATCGAGGGCGTTGAGGGCCTGTCCCCAACCAACCACATGGTCATACCTGATCGCATTGAGGCGGCCACGTTCATGGTGGCGGCGGCAATAACTCGTGGGTCGCTCGCAGTGGACAATGTGGTCATAGAACACCTGAAACCCATCGCAGCCAAACTCCGGGAGGCGGGAGCGGAGGTCCTAGAGGACCCTGAAGGAACGGTGCAGGTGACAGCGGACCGCAGGCTCACCGGCGTGGACGTGAAGACAATGCCCTACCCGGGCTTCCCCACAGACGCTCAGGCTCAGTTCATGTCCTTGATGTCTCTGTGCGAAGGGTCTTCAGTCATCACGGAGACGGTGTTTGAGAACAGGTTCATGCACGTCCCAGAGCTTGTAAGGATGGGCGCGAAGATCAAGATCGACGGGAGGTCCGCTCTCATTGACGGTCAGACGTCCCTGAGCGGGGCGCAGGTCAGGTGCACGGACCTCCGGGCAGGAGCAGCGCTCGTTCTTGCGGGCCTTGCAGCAGACGGGGAGACTGAGATCTCTGATGTCTTTCACTTGGATCGCGGATACGAGAGGATTGAGGTGAGACTGGCAGCTGCAGGCGCGGACGTCCGACGTGTGTCGGCCGGGGATGTCGCGAGGGCAGTCTAATTCACGAGCTGACCCACGGAGACAATCCACTTGAGACACCCAGCCTGGGGTGTCTTTTCGGTTTTCTCAGGCCTACCTCCCGTTCTACCGGGCTGACCTCAGAATACACTGTACAAGACCCTGCAGGCGGTCGGGGAGGTATGGACGTGGTAAGAGTCGTGGGTGTAGTGGCGCTATTGTGTGCTTTCGCGATTGTTGGGATCCCCAGTGCGATAGCATTCCTGATCGGAAGGCAACTTGCGGTGGAACAGCCTGGGGAGATCCTCGTCTCAATGCTCGACCAGGCAACGGGGGAACTAGTCAGGATGGCATTGGAAGACTACCTGGTCGGAGTGGTGGCCGCGGAGATGCCCGCAGCTTTCGAGATCGAGGCGTTGAAAGCTCAGGCCGTCGCAGCCAGGACCTATACTCTGAAGAAGATTACGGCGAACAGACGAGATCCGAGCCCCGCACACCCCGGCGCAGATGTCTGCACAGATGCCGCGCACTGTCAGGCGTGGAGTTCGCGCGAGGACCTAATGGCAAGGTGGGGGCTGGCAGGCTACATAGGAAACATCCGAAAGATCGTGGGAGCAGTCGAGGCCACATCCGGCCTGGTCATGACCTATGAGGGGGAGCTCATTGACGCGGTGTATCACGCATCGTGCGGTGGTGCCACTGAGGATGCCGCCAACGTCTGGGGTCGCCCCATCCCATATCTTGTCTCTGTCAAGTGCGACTATGAGCGGCCCGAACGGACCTTTCGCGAGACCATATCGGTGACTCCGGCGGAGCTCCTGGCCGCACTCGGGCTTCAGAACTACACTCTTCCAGCTACAGCTTCGGGGGTCCAAATACCAGCCATGACCCCCACCGCACGGGCGAAGACTGTGTCAGTCTTTGGGCTGTCCGTACCTGCCACAGAACTCAGGCGGGCTCTCGGCCTCAAATCCACCAGAATGAGCGTGTCTGCCCGTTCCGGCAAGATCGAGTTCACCACCTCCGGATATGGCCATGGAGTCGGACTGTGCCAGTACGGTGCAGACGGCATGGCAAGACAGGGTGCCACCTTCGACCAGATACTCAAGCACTACTATACCGGCGTTCAGATCCAGAGAATCAGCCCTGAGCGGTAGAACAGGAAGACGCTGCATACCCAGGGAAGCCCCGGGGAACACTCTAACCCCGGGGTGATTTCATGCGCAGGGTCAAGTTCCAGCTCAGGCTCGGCTGGTTGACACCGGGAACTCGAGGCTTCAAGGCAGCGATGGCCCTCGTGATTGTCGCCGCATCGTTCTCCGCAGGGTTTTACATGGCTGTCGTCCGAGGGGCGACCCGTGGCTCTTACCCCATGCAGGTGCAGGCTGGTGTACCGTCTTTGACCCTCCGGAGTTCTCCGTTGGAGAGCTCATCGAACGAGCTGGGCGGGAAGTCTGAGGCCCCGGCCTCTCAAGACGGGGGATCCAGTCTGGCAGCTGAGAACAAGACTGCCCCTGTCCCTGAGGAGATGCAGTTGCCCGTAAGAGGCAAGGTCGTGGGGGAGTACGGGTGGCGGCGTGATCCAGTCTACGCCGACTGGAGGTTTAACCCGGGAGTTGAGATTGCCTGCCCGCCGGGGTCCACCGTCCGGGCAGCACTCTCCGGGAAGGTGACTGGCATTCAAAGAGGCGCGCAAGTGGGTGTCGCGGTGACGATTAGGCACGCAGGTGGCCTCGAGACCCGGTATGACAACCTGACTTCGGCTTGGGTCCGGGAAGGAGATGAAGTGTCTCAGGGAGACCCCATTGGAGAAGTCGGACCAGTGGGGAGCGCGGGCGGATCTGTCCTTCTCTTCCAGGTCCTGAGCTTCGGAGAGGTGAGAGACCCCATAGGCTGCGTAGGCCAGCGGTTCTAGCCATAGCATATTCCCCGCCTGTACGAATATAGATCTAGCAAACGACAGGGGGGAGGCCGGACGCTGGATGAGGGAGTACATTCGCCGGCGCGTGCTTGAGATAACTGATCACATCATCCAAACCAGAGCGACGGTACGTCAGACAGCGCGCCTGTTCAATGTGAGCAAGAGCACCGTTCACAAGGATGTCACAGAGAGGCTTCCCTCAATAAACAAGCAGCTTGCGCGGAAAATTAAGAAGATTTTGGATCAGAATAAGGCCGAGCGACACATCAGGGGTGGGGAGGCCACGCGGAAGAAGTACCGAACGACCTCGGGGTAGAGGGAATGGTTCCTCTTTATAGAAACAACACGAGACTGTTCTTGGGAAGACCGGCATCGATTGGAGTTGGCCGGTCGCTCCTGTTGCCTGGGGGGCTACGCATGTTCTGGTCCGGCCTGGACATAGGAATCGACCTTGGAACCGCAAGTGTCCTGGTCTATGTGCGCGGCCGCGGGATCGTGCTCCGCGAGACGTCTGTGGTGGCTTTCGATGAGGAGACCGGACGTGTGGTCGCCGTTGGTGATCAGGCGAGGGACATGATCGGAAGGAACCCTTCGTGCTACAGAGTGGTCCGACCCATGAAGGACGGTGTCATTGCTGACTATGACGTGACACTGACTATGCTGCGCTACCTGATCAGCCGGGTGGCGGGGAAGCGCCCGCTGCTAAGACCGAGGGTAGCAGTATGCGTGCCGGCACGGGTCACCAGTGTGGAGCGGCGAGCCGTTCTTGAGGCCACAGTCGAGGCAGGCGCGAAGCAGACGTTTCTCATCGAGGAGCCCATGGCGGCCGCGATAGGGGCCGGTCTTGACGTATCCGGTCCGGTAGGAAACATAATCGTGGATGTCGGGGGAGGGACCACCGACATCGCAGTGATCTCTCTTGGAGGACTTGTAGTGTGTGATTCACTCCGGGTCGGGGGCGACAAGTGCGACGACGCCATCATCAGGTTCGTACGCAAGGAACACAACCTGATGATCGGCGACCGGACCGCCGAGGAGATCAAGATCAGGATAGGAGCCGCGATTCCTGGCATCTGCGACCTGTGGATGGAGGTGCGCGGACGCGACCTTGTGACGGGTCTGCCAAGGGTGGTCACTATTACATCGGACGATGTGGCGGCCGCCCTCGCCGAGCCGATCGGGGCGATGGTGGAAGGCGTCAGGGGCGTCCTGGAGCGCACTCCTCCGGAGCTTTCGGTGGATATCGCGGATCGAGGTATCGTCCTGACCGGTGGAGGATCGCTTCTTAAAGGGTTCGATCGACTTCTCAGCGATGAGACCGGAGTGCCGGCCTGCGTCGCGGAGGACCCCATCACGTGTGTAGTGCGTGGAACCGGTAAGTTCCTCGAAGGCCTTGAGGGAATGCGCGGGCGTGCAGTGAGGGAAGGGATGGTGGTGGCGAGCAGATCCGTGTAACATGCAGGAGAACGCGCCCCGCGGGCGAATTCCCTGCTATCTGGATCCCGAATGAGAGGAGAGTTTCCCTGTGCTGTCAAGGTACCCCACTCGCACTGCACGTCGACTAGTTCCCGCGCTTCTGCTCGCGGTTGTGCTCATCGTGATTCCCAGCCCCGCGCAGTCACCCGTGAGGTCCGCACCCGCTCAAGTTGCCACTCTTCCTGTGTCTGAACTCTCAAAGGGCATGACCGGAATCGGCCGCACCGTTTTCGCCGGCACGACTCCGGAGGATTTCAACGTGGAGATACTCGGAGTGCTCACCGGCGCTGGGTACCTTGGGGACCTCATCCTCATCCGGGTGTCAGGCCCTGCAATCGAGAGAGCTGGCGGGATTGCCGCCGGGATGAGCGGCAGTCCGGTCTATATCGGCGGCAAACTCGTAGGAGCTATTGCATACGTATTCCCCGGGAGCGACCACTTCGTAGGGATGGTAACTCCCATAGCCGACATGATGAGAGTCCTCAGTTACCCCGAACGCGTCCAGACGGTATCGAGACTCCCGGCCGGGGCAGCCGCGGCCACGCCGGTCTTGGTTTCCGGTGTGTTCGGAAGAGCATACACCCGGCTGGAGGCATCCCTCGCTTCCCTTGGGCTCAAGGCGGTGCCGGCCGGGGGAGGGGCGCCCTCGGTATCGGCGAAGGTGGCTTCGGGTCCATTGGTTCCTGGATCATCCATAGGTGTGCAGCTCGCCCGGGGCGACATAGAGCTGACCGCCGTCGGTACTGTGACCTACGTCGACGGGGGAAGGTTCCTCGCTTTCGGACACCCGTTCCTCGGCACCGGGCAGGTGGAACTGTTCGCGTGCAGCGCCTACGTTCACGGGACAATCAAGTCTGACAATACGCCGTTTAAGATGGCCACTCCGGGCCAGCCTGTAGGCACAGTCACTCAGGACAGGTTGAACGCAATTGCTGGAAGGTTCGGCAAGGACACCGCTGCCATTCCAGCGACAGTGCAGGTCATCGACAGCGAAACCGGCAGGGAGAAGAAAGTCTCGACACTGATTGCACCTGAAGAGAGCCTGATTGCCGACATCTTCGGCGCAGCCGCCCTTGCTGCACTGGACGGGTCGATAGAGCGCATAGGACCGGGGACCGCGACGACGTCGCTCAAGATCGATCTGTCCGGACGGCCCAGTTTCGAGCGGTCCAATGTCTTCTTCAGCAGGCGAGATGTCTCAGCGGCAAGTGTCTGGGAGTCTATCGGAATCATTGCCGTAATCTCCGAGAATGCGTCCGAACGAGCGCGGATCGACAAGGTCCATCTCACTGTGGAAGTCGAGCCTGCCCGCAAGACCGCCTTGATCGAACAGGCACGGGTCGTGCAAGAATCGGTGAAACCGGGAGAACCTGTCGATGTCGAGGTGACGCTCCGTACCTACAGGGGAGCGCGAGTCACCAAGGTTCTGCGGCTGGATGTGCCTGCCGACGTCCCCGGTGGGGAGTTGTCCTTGTGCGTCCGCGGCGGGGGATTCTTCCTCGACGATGAAGGTCTCAAGCCCGGAGCCATGGGGTTCGAGGAACTCATATACATGGACCTCGATGACCTTTTCGAGGAGCTTTCAGCGCGCGACTGCAACAACGAACTCGTGGTTGAGCTAGAACCTTACCTTGCCGAGGAGCCAGATATCAAGCCTCAGGAACCTCAGGCACGCCGGGACGGCCAGGCACAAAGGAGCCCGAAAGAGGCCGCACCGCCGGAGCATGGCTCGGAGCCTGCCGCCCCCGAGTGCCCCAAGGCCAAAGCCGTCACAGACTGGGTAATCGAAGGGATCAAGTGGGTCACCGTGAACATCGAGGCTCCTGAAGACGACTATTCGCCCGTCTAGGGGCATCCGTCAACGTCTGCTCCCCGCCGCCTGCGGGGCACATTGCAGGAGGCGGGGAGCGGCTTCGTGTACCCACTCGCTGCCGTTGTTCCCACCTCCTACCCTCCCTGGACGCTTTTCATTGCATGGTGCCGAAAGGATCGCTGGGCTCTTCGTAGAAATGTCGCGCGGTGAAGGTCATGAAACGCGCAGCTATAGCTGTATTGGGAATATGCGTTCTTCTGGCTCTGGCCGTGGCGCTCTCGAATGATGTACTGATCGACCTCGGTCGCGGCTTCGTCGAGGCCGAACTCGGGCGTGTTCTCGGAGTCTCTGAAGTCCGGGTGGGTGGGGTCACTGCGTCAGGCCTGAGATCAGTCACGCTTTCGGACATATCGGCCGGACACGGCATACGGTTGGACCGGCTGACTCTGGAATACCGCTTTCGTGACCTTCTCAGCAAGAGAACAAGAGGCCTGGCCAGCATAACGCGGGTGGTGGCATCCGGCGTCCGGGTAGACTGGGGAATAGCCGCGGGCGAGCTATTCTCCGGCACCCAGGATTCCCCTGCAGAACGACGGGAGGACTTTCATTCGTTGAGGGAGGCCAACCGTTTTTCCGGCACCCTCACGGTACATGACGCGGCTATCGTGGTCCCGGCTCCTGAAGGAGGCGGCATGGTCACTCTGGCGGATCTACGTGCTGCTCCTTCCCTGCGGGAGAGCCGGTCCTCCGTCAGAGATTGGGCCATCTCCGCACGGTTCCTGGAGTACGCGCGGGCCGGCAGCGAGGACCTCGGTGTCAGAGAACTCATTCACCGGGCTGTAGATTTGGCACTGACAGATCTGACTGCGGTCCTCAGTCTGGACACTTCCACATACACTCTCGAAGTCCGTGATCTTGACGGGCAAGTGCTTGGCGGCCGGGTGGCGGGGTCGGTGTCCGTCACGCCACACGGTAGTGGGTACGGGGCCCACGGTGAGCTGCGCCTGTTCGGAATCGACCTCGGCGGCTCCGAAGTCGATTCCGCAGAGGCGACCTTCGACGCCAGAGAAGACAGGGTTGTGCTCTCCTCTGTGCGATTCACCGCGGCCGGAGTGGAGGCCGCCGGGGAAATCACCGTCGGGCCTGGGGGAGCGGTTGAAGCGTCAGGTTTGCTACAGAGGGGCGCACAGGTCGACGTCTCCCTCAACCCGGACGGCGGCAAGGCGTGGCGAGTCGGGTTTGTCTTCTCGGGGTCCGGTGGCCGGGGTGAGGCCGGGACCATTCTCGAGGGCGAACTGCAGGTAACCTCGGCCGAATTGGGCTCGGTGGTGTTTCCCGACACGGCCCTAGGGCTCACTGCCAGACTCGCCCCCACGGGGCTGGAAGTTGACCTGCAAGGTGACGGATATGGGCTGGAGGCTCTCTCCGCCGGTCTCGGAGCTCCGGGGATGGTCTCGGGCTGGGTGGATTGGAGCGCCCGCCTGCGGTTCCAGCCGCGTGAGGACCGGTGTGCGGGGCTGGAGTCATCCATCCGCGCGAGACTGGAAATCGCGGGCGGTACCATACGAGCGGCATTATGGCCCCAGGAGGTGACGGACCTTTCCGGGGAGATTGATGTCGGGGAGGACGGGGTCACGGTGCGCTCGCTCGCGGGGAACATCGGAGGTGGCCAGATCACTCTCATTGGGCCTCTGCGCAGACTCACAATCCTGGCCCAGAATGTGCGCCTGCATCACCAGTTTATCCACGGAACCGCCGACGCCAGGCTGGACCTGGCAGGGGTGACCGCACCCGGGGGCGACCGTCTACGGGTTGCGGGCAGTGTTGACCTGCGCCATTCCCAGGTGGACGTGACTGCTCTCGCAGCTTCCGGTGGCGGTGCCCTCCCTGACATGGATATCGACCTTGATGTGAGCATAGGAGAGGGCGTGCGCCTGGTAGGTGACGGGTTCTGGGCATCCATGAGACCTGGCCAAGTCAAGCTGGCTGGCGCCATGAGCAAGCCCCAGGTGACAGGAACGGTCGAGGTCGACGAGGGAGAAGTGACAGTGTACGGTGCCCCGTTCGAACTCGTACAGGGGTGGGTGGACTTCCCCGAAGACTCAGGAGTCAGGCCCGAACTCCACTTCGTTGCGCGCGACCACACCACGGGAAGTGATATAACGGCCACTGTGTCAGGAACACCCGGCGGGCCGGGCGGGAGGATGCGCATATCTCTAGAGTCAGACCCCCCGATGCGGGAGGATGACATAATGATGAAACTTATGGAGGCACGAATGCGTCTATTCCTTGTGGACAGCCTTGGACGGGTGATCGAATCCATCTCAGATTCTGACATCACACCCTCCCCATCCCGAGAGACCGTGAGGAAGGAAACCAGTACGGGGAGTAGAATAGAGATTCCGACCATCTATCCAAAACTCTGAGTCCGGCTACGTCCGGGCGCGCTATCCGGCCGTAGCCGATGCTTATGGGTGAACATTGCAAGACGTGGGAGGGGAGTCCTTTGATCCAAGCTCTTGCCAGGAGATCCGTGGGCGCGGTGCTGGCGGCCCTACTAGTGGTCCTGGCCTTCGCCGGCGTATCGAGCGCGGCCCCGGGAGTGATCGGAAAGGTGACCGCGATCGATGTAGATGGCAACCAGCGGATCGATTCCGAGACCATACTGGGCGCTGTGCCCATCAAAGTGGGAGACGATCTTACCGAGGACGCAATCAACCGTGCATTCACGGCCATCGATGCCCTAGGGTGGTTCTCAGACCTCGGCGCGAACACCGAGCCATATCTCGGCGGTGTCAAGCTCATCTTCATGGTCCGCGAGTTCCCGAATCTCCGATCGGTGTCCATAGCAGGGAACCAGCTCATTGGGACCGAGGAACTCCTGGGATTGATGGGCTCTAAGGTTAACACGCAGGTAAATGCGGCTACCGTCCGCAAGGACATCCAGGCTATCGGCAAGTATTATCAGGACAAGGGATACTGGGTCAGCATCGAACCTACTCTGTCAGACGCGGGTGACCTCACCATACACATTGTGGAGTGGACGGTCGCTGAGGTCCGGGTAAGCGGGAACGAGAAGACCAAGACGAAAGTGATCCAGCGCACAATCGAGACAAAGCCGGGTGAGCACATCAACGTCAACAAGATCAACAACGACCGTCGACGGATCTACATGTTGGGAGCGTTCGAGAACGTCGAGGCCAAGGTAGAGCCGATTCAGGGGAAGCACGAGTACTCGGTTGAGTTTGTGGTGACCGAACGCAAGACCGGAACCGCCAACTTGGGTGTAGCTTACAGCTCTGCTGACGGGTTCATAGGCTACGTCGAGATCGGCGACCAGAACTTCCTCGGGAACCTGCAGAGAGTCAACGTCAAGGCCGAATTCGGCGGGGGGAAGAGCAACTACCAGTTCGGGTTCTTCGAGCCGTGGGTCGGGTCCGGCAAGACCTCCATGGGCTTCAACGTCTACAGCCGGGCGACCGAGCAGAAACTCACTTTGGAGCCTACTGCGGAACTTGGTCAGTCTTCGGAGGACCCCTCTTCGGGTGAGCAGGTCAAGTACACTCAGCGCCGGAAAGGGGCGGACTTCACCATCGGCCGGACACTCTCCCTGAACACCAAGGCATTCCTCAAGCTCAAGCTGGAGAACACCATTAACACTGCTGCGGATCCAGCCTTCGAGGACCAGGTTCCTGAAGACGGCATCACACGCAGCCTTACCCTGTCGGCCGTGAACGACATGCGAGACGATCTCTGGAACCCCAGCTCAGGCCATAGGCTCTCCGGTTCTCTGGAGTATGCTGGTGGGATTCTGGGAGGAGACAACAACTTCACCAAGATCGAGGCTGAGGGTTCGAAGTATGTCCAGGTAGCTGACGGCCACATACTGGCAGCGCGGCTGGCTGCCGGGTACGGCTTCGGCGATCTCCCGGAGCAGGAGAAGTTTAAGCTGGGTGGAGCAGGGACGATTCGGGGCTACAAGTACGGGGATTTCCACGGGGACCGCATGGGCGTCCTCAATGCAGAGTACCGGTTCAGGATCGTCAAGAACCTTCAGGGCGTAGTCTTCTGCGACATCGGGCAAGCGTGGGAGCAAGGCTCCAGCTTCGAAATCGGGGACACCAAGGTCGGCTATGGTGCCGGCATCCGTGTGATGATACCCAATTTCGGCCTGCTGCGACTGGACTACGGTATCGGAGAAAACGGCGGACAGACCTACTTCAGTTTCGGGCAATCCTTCTAGCGCCTGTCCCTTCTGAGGGTGTATAATGGGTGAGGCGCCGCACCCTCGGCGCCTCACCCGTATGAGGTTGACATTCAACGACAGAAAGGATGACCCATATGTTGAAGGCTCTTCCCAAGTCTCTGGCAATCATACTGATTTCTTCCCTCGTGATCGGCGTCGGGGCAGGCCTTACCAACTTGGCCGTTTCCCGGGCCGCAGGCGAAGCAGCCGTGATAGGCAAGATCGACGGACCCAAGCTTAAGCAGGAGTTCCCAGCCATGAAGGCTGCCTGGGATGCCATCGCCAAGCAGAAGGCCGCTCTCGAGAAAGAACTCAACTCCAAGGCGGAAGGACAGGATGAGGAGACCAAGAAGCAGCTGCTCGACCAGTACAACACCAAGTACAACGAGTACGCCCGAACTCAGCTGGAGCCTGCGGCCAAGGCGCTCGAGAATGCCATTGCAGCCGCTGCCAAAGAGAAGGGTGTGAACGTGGTCATCGATACCAATGTCGTTCATCTCGGCGGGATCGACCTGACCGACCTGGTCATGAAGAAAGGCACGAAGTAGCGCCGGGTCTGACCATGACTTACACAGGGGGCGCGCTCCGCGTCCCCTTCTTTCTTCCACCCGTCACGTGCAGGTGATTTGAGACGTGCGTCGAAATCGGTGCGAGAGGTGAGGGTCACGATGA
Organism: Bacillota bacterium; assembly: GCA_024655925.1. Lineage (NCBI taxonomy): Bacteria > Bacillati > Bacillota > Bacillota bacterium. The sequence goes on from JANLFS010000003.1 coordinate 45,956, forward strand.
CGGGTGTGGGGAGAGACTGCAGGCATAGGAGACCGGCACCGGCATTCTCCCGGACAGCCGTCATTGTGCTTGTCCTGCTGGCCGCGGGGGTGCTGACGTCAGCAATTTCACCCGCTGAGGCGTGTGTGGGTGCTCGAGCAATGGCAATGGGGGGCGCCTTCGTCGCGGTGGCCGATGACGTCTCCACGGTCTACTGGAATCCAGCGGGCGTATCCTTGCTTGAGCCAGCCCGAGCTGGATTCACGGTTACGCTGAACAATAGGTACTCTTACAACTACGATGCCTTCGCGGCCGTGGCGGGCCGCGTCTCTGACACCTGGGGTGTCGGGGTGAGCTGGGTACTGTCCACATTGGGCGCCGGCGGGAGTCTGGTGGCCCGAGATGACTGGGCGGTGGTTTCAATCGGGGGGGAGGTCGGGGGTGGCCTCTCGGCCGGGGGCAATTTCAGGCTGGAACGGCACGGGATAGAGGGAGGGTCCGGGCTGATTGCCCCATCCCTCGGAGTGAAGGTTGACATCGGAGTCCTCTATCAGTACAGGCCGTGGCTTTCCTTGGGCCTGTTGGTGCAAGATTTCTCCGCGGGCCCCGATGCCATCACAAACATCCGGCCCGGGCTGGCCGTGCGTCCCAACGACACCACAGTAATTGCCCTGGACGCCTACGATCTTGCAGAGACTGGGAACCGAGTCACCGGGCGGTTCGGCGTGGAGAAGTGGGTCACTGACGGCTTGGCAATCAGGGCAGGGTATTATGGGTTTCGCCTCTTCGACACCCCCGGAGCGGTCACCGGCGGGCTGGGGCTCAAAGTCGGCCGGGTCTCCTTGGACTACGCTTTCCTGGGAGGGAGATTGGGCAACACCCACCAGCTCGGGCTGGAAGTCGCGTTTTAGCGAGGTAAGTGCGGTATGCGGATTCTCGACAGATACCTCGTCCGGGAGTTCCTGGGCCCTTTCTTCCTCGCAATATCTGCCTTTGTCATCATCATGCTCAGCGGTCAGCTCTTCTGGCTAATGGATCTCATCATCATCAAGAGGATCGCAGTCCTTGTAGTGGTGAGGATGCTTCT
>JANLFS010000003.1:47031-64511 GCA_024655925.1 Bacillota bacterium
CGGCATAGTAGCGCAAGTCCTTCCGATGGCGGTTCTCTTTGCAACGATTCTCGGACTCGGGCGTCTCGCAAGGGACTCTGAATTGGCCGTGCTACGGATCGCAGGGGCGCCGTTCCCCAGAATCGCTCTTCCTTTGATCATCATCGGGGGGATTGTGACGGCCGGGACCTTCTACTTATCGGAGAGCGTGGCTCCATGGGCAACCCATGAGTCGGAAACCCTGGTTCGTCAGATGGTTCTGCAGGAAGCCCTGCCCAGTGTGGAGGAGAACATATTCTTCCGTGCCCCGGATGACCGGTATTTCTACATCGGCAAGGTTGATGCAGACCGCGGCACGATGCAGAACGTCATGGTGTACGAGGTCAGGAAGGGCACATTTCCCCGCCTGCTTACCGCGAAGCGCGGAGAGGTGCGGGACCTCACATGGGTGCTCTTGGATGGCTCACTTCACGACCTGGACAGGTCAGGGCGTGTCACTACTTCCATGTCGTTCGAGACTCTTGAGATTCTCATGGATACCACCTTGGACCGGGTCTTCAGCGGACAGAAGACTACGGCCGAGATGAGCATGAGGGAACTTGGGGAGAACATAAGGCTCTTTGAGCGGAGCGGCATCAAAGTGGAGTCCCTCCGTGTCGACTACTACATGAAAGTCGCCCAGCCCTTTGCCGCACTCGTTCTTGCTGTGCTCGGGTCGTCCTTGGTCACTAGATCCCCGAGGAAAGGCGGAAGTTACTTCGGGATTGTCCTGGGCGCGCTGGTGTCCTTATCGTACTTCGTCATCCAGGCGATAGCCAGGTCCGTCGGAGCCCGAGGGATTCTCCCGCCGCTTGCCGCAGCGTGGGTTCCCAACGTTCTCTTTTTCGTGCCGGGCGTTCTCATGTTGGTCTCAGTGGACAGCGTGAGAATGCCCCGAAGGAGGCCATGGGCGGGCCTCCTGCCGCACTCAGGGGGCGGTGCAGGAAGTATGATTCTCCTTCTTGCCTCCCTGCTTGTGTGCCTCGCCTCGGCCCCGATCTCTGCCGGGGAGTCTTACACCGTCCGAATCACTGCGGACCGCGTGACATACGACGGGCATGCAAACTCCTGGACGGTGGCGGGGAACGTAGTCATCACCTTGAGGGATGTCACTATAACCGGTGACCGTGCGGAAGTTGACCTATCGAAGAACATCACCAGGATAACCGGCGGGGTTGAAGTGGTCCGGGGCGAAGAGACACTCCGCGGTGAGGTTGTCTTCTACAATATGTCCACTGGCGACACGAGGGTGGAGAAAGTCCGGGCCAAGCTCCGTGACCAGCAGGTAACCGGGTATCTCTATCTTGCAGGAGAGGAGTTCACTCAGAAGGAGGACTACTACAGGCTTGACTCCGGTTACGTCACCACGTGTGATCTTGACACGCCACACTTCCGTATAGAGGCCCGCGAGATGGAGGTGTACGCGGATGACCGGATCGTCCTGAGGCACGTCTCGTACTACGAAGGAAACATCAAGCTGTTGTCCTGGCCACGAGTGGTGATTCCCCTGCGCGAAGACGAGAGGTTCGAGCTCCCTAAGGTGGGATACGGGTTCCGGGAAGGCTGGTACGTCAAGACCAAGTACAACTACACCATCAACGAGAACGCCCATGGATCGTTCCTGGCCGACTACTTCCAGTTACTTGGTCCGGCCGTAGGCGTCACGCAGAAACTGGCCCTTGGGTCTCTTGGATCCGTGTCCATTCATCTCTATCAGCTCTGGAACCAGGCAACTGCGACGTCTGACAACACGGCAGAATTCACGCACTCGGTAGATTTACCGTTTAACCTAACGAGTCAGTTCACGTACAGCTACAAGGATTACGTTTCCCTGTCAGCGGCCCCAACTGAGGAGACCGGATATGACCTTCGACTCGACCGGAAGACGGACACATCCACGACATCTCTAAGGTATTCCCATCGTGAGGTGGATTCCGCTTCCCACAACACCAACACTTCTGCCACTTTGCTGCACAACTCCACCCTCCCTCTGGAGGTGAGGCTGTCTGCAGACGCGCTGTATCGAAGACAGGTCTCGGACGACGTGGAGACCCTCAATGTGCTGAACTACCGGGTGTCTGCGACCCGGGCGTTCACAGGGTTCAACGTGGCGGGGCTCGCTCAATCCCAGGTGTACTTCGAGGAAGAGGACGACCAGACGTGGGAGAAACCCGAGCCTCCTCCGTGGAAGGCTTTGTCGAGGCTGCCCGAGATCAGCGTCACCACAGACAGGCTTGCGATTCCGAACACTCCACTCAGGGCATCCGCTAGAGGTCTGTTGGGGAGGTATACTGAGGACGCTGTGCGGGAAGGCGTGAGGTCCGAGGTCACGCTTTCCAAGGGGGAGGCGGATGTCCAGGTCTTCTTGGACCAACGCCCTGTGTTTCGAGGCGTGACTGTGGACGCTCAGGCGCGTGGGGTCGCAGGTCTGTATGAGGATTTCGGGGCGCGTGTTGGGCTAGGATATACTGTTGGGGCAACTGCGACTCCGTTTCCGGGCACGTCCTTGCGGGTGACATTCAACCATTTCGATTTGTACGGCGAGTCGCCGTTCCTGTTCGACACCCTCAACGCCGAGGACAAACTCTCCGCCACCCTGACGTCAAGGGTGGGCCCGCTCAGGCTGAGCCTGACATCGGGGTACGGTCTCCTGACAGGCATCTACGATACTGTGGCCGCGACTGCCCAGATCACTCTCGGCCAGGGCATCACTCTGGACTTGACTGGGAAATACGACCTCAACACACTGGCCCCGGTCTCACTTGTTGGGAAGCTCGTGGCCCAACCCTCTCCCCAGTTCCAGTTCAGGGCGGCGGGAAGCTATGACTTCTCTACATCCCGTTTGACCCGCGTGGAGTCTACTGCAGACTTCAAGCTGACCCCGGACTGGCGCCTGCAGTGGGCAGCCGTCTACGACGTGGCAAAGAACGGGTTCACCCGGGGAGATATCGGTGTGACGCGCGATCTTCACTGCCGGGAAGTCAGCGTGATGTACCAGTATACGACCAACCGGATCTGGCTGGAGTTCAGGTACAAGGCATTCCCCACGAAGTCGCTAGGGTTCGGCTTGGGCGAGGAAGGTGTCCTCTTCGGAACCAAAGGGCCGTTCTAGGCTTGTGGAGGTGGGGCCCGTGAACGGGAGAGTGGTGCTCGCTGCGATTCTGACACTTGCGGTCGTTATCACAGGTGCCTATGCCTGGGCGTTCCTGATCAACAAGCCGGCGGCGACAGGTGGGGTCACCCGGGACAAAGGGCCGAGCCTGGCCTTCATGGGAGTTGAGATCGAAGGGTTGGACTCAGGGCAGAAGCGATGGCACCTGAAAGCGCGGAGAGTTGAATCTGGCCAGCAGGCACGATCAGTGCGTCTTGTCGATATCACCGATGGTGCCATATACCGCGGAGGCGAACCATACTTCACGTTCACCGCTGGTGATGGGGTGCTTCAGAACGATACCGGTGATCTGATGCTCACAGGCGGGGTGACAGTATGGTCCAACGGCGAGACCCTACTCACTACGGACAAGGTGGTGTGGAAAGCCGCCGACGGGCGGATTCTGGTCCCGGGTCCGGCGGAGGTGATGATCGAAGGGAGTAGGATTAGTGCCCAGCGGTTCGAGGCGGACGTCGACGCGGAGAAGATCACTGGTCACGGAGAAGTCGTGTTACAGACAGAAGGGCAGATGAAGATCACGGCGGGCACTCTAGTCTACCGGTTGGACGAGAAAGAGGTGGAGATGGAGGAGCCGGTCGTGATAGAGTTCGATATTGGATCATAGCCCCACGTGGGGCGGGAGGGAGTCTGAGGAAGTGGCGAAAAGGGGCATGGTGAGATTAGTCTTGGGGGTGGTCCTGGTTGCGGTCCTCGGGGCGGCTGTAGCCGTCCCAGCCCATGCCGAGACTAAGAAGGTTCGGGTGACCGCCAATAGAGTCGTCTACCAGGGGCCCAAAGGGGATACAGTCGTCGAGGGCGACGTCAGGATCGAATATGGTGAGAGCATCATAACCGCGCCGCGCGCAGTGGTCAATATGGAGACCAAGAAGGCCAAGATCACAGGTGGGGTGGTTCTTGTCAAGGGAGACGTGCGCCTCAGCACAGACACTCTGGAAACGGACTTCCAGAAAGAAGTTGCGTCGGCGACGGGGAATGTAAGACTCGAGAAGCGTGAAGTGCAGCAGGAGAAGGATGAATCCGGCAAACCCAAGGTTCAGGTCATCACCATGACCTGTCTTGCGCTCGAGATCTCCACGGAAACCGAGGACTTCACTGCGAAGGGTTCTGTGGCCATCATGAAGGACAGGCAGACCGCCACGGCCGACCGCGCTGAGTATTCCAGCTCCAGGAAGTCAATGATCCTCACAGGATCTGTGTTCGTGCAGGGTGCGGAGAAAGAGACAATCAGATGTGACCGCGCCACTTTCTACACCGACCGTGAGGCCGTGGAGGCGGAGGGCAATCCTCTGGAGATCACCTTCGAGGTGAGAGACTGACTGGCGCTCTGCGAGGTCAGTTTCACGTTGTCAGATGAGGGCCGGGTGGCCGGCCTTCTTCCACTTTCTGAAAGAACTTCTTGTCTGCCCACCCCCGGGCACATGATATAATGCGGATGAATGGGGGGTCTAACTGCATGTATACCCTCATCCGCGATGGGTTCGCGCGCGATATCATAGTCGCGCTGATTCTGTCGATCATGATCGGGTCTGGGCTTACGTGGGGGGTCGCCCGAGCGGCGAACCGCTTCTTCGGTGACACTGTCTCGGGCTTGGTCGGTGACTACGGGGAATACGACGTAGCCGTCCATGTGCGGGCGGAGGTGCGCAGGGACGCAAGGCGCGCCCTGGAGACCCTGCTTGCCGAGGAATTCCGCGGCTCCAGAATGAAAGAGAGCCTTACTGTGCTGTCCAGATCGAATTTCTTCATTTCCTTGGGAGAGGGACGCGACGAGAGAAGGCTCACTGGGCTTGTGCGTGCCTTATCCGACATCCCGGGGTATGCAGGCTACACAGTCATGCTCGAGCCCAGAGTCACAGTGAGTGGGCTTGGGGCCAGGGTAGCCCCTATCCTCAGGGAGCGGTTCAACGACATACCCGGCGTCGTCTTCACGTTCAGGGAAGGGAGCGACATCCACCTGGTGTGCGAAACTTCGGAGGCTACTCTCGGGGTGGAGCAGGCGGCAAATGACATCCTCCGAGAGTACCAGGTGCTCGATGTGAGGCTTCGCGAGGGGGAGAGTCCGGAGAGCAAGGCTGACGTTGTTGCGAGGATACGCTCAGTATTCTCTGCTCGAACCGGGCAGGGGCCTGCGCCCGAGCTCTTCGACGTCACTCCAGAGGGGGGCAAAGAGGAATCCGAACACCTGGTGGCGACACTGACCGAGATACGGAGTTTCCTCGAAAAGTGGACAACCCAGGCATCCATCAGAATCGATTCCTCCCCGGCGGACAATCGCGAACTGCGTGTCGGAGACATCCTGGCAATCTCAGACGGATCGCTTACCCCAGGCACAGAAGTCGACTCCGAGACGGCCCTGGTCCGCCTGGTCGGGACAGACGGGCGGCGGACCGGGCGAGCGATCTTGATACGCCCGGGCACCGGCGACCGGCCGGCCGGGGAATACGGAGCCTACTATGTGAATGATGGCGTGATAGGGGCGAAGGTGGGCGTTGCCACGCTTGTAAGCCCCCAGGTCGAGCTCGTGAACTCTCTCGACGACACTGAAAGGCTCCTAGGAAGCTTCGATACGGTGATCCGAGAAGCTCTCGAGACCGCTCGTGGCTCGGAGGAAGCGCTCGCCAGGTACGAGAACGCGCTGACCTCACTGATCACACTGCAGAGGGCGCTCGAGAGCATCGGGATCGGGGATCCGGGCTCTATCAGGGTCGACCCAGATGCGGTGGACATGCTCATTGAGGCGACTGGCCGCGCTGTCGCCGCCCTCGAAACCCTGGAAGAGGTCGCCGCCGGGGTGACACCCTTCACCCGAAGCTACGACCCGCTTCTCCACAACATCGAGCTCTGGATGAGGAGGCTCGGGTCGCTTCATGACAGACTGGCGACTCTCCAGTCGGCAGTCGAAGGCGCCGGAGAGGTGGCCTCTGTCCTGGACGACATATCCAGGGCGGCCGAAGGGATTCTTGTCACTCTTCAGGAGTTGGACGCGGCCACCCTCGCCGAGAGTGTCGCGGCGATGCGCGCGGACCTCGAGGAGATGTCCTCGGTCGACGTGGATTCCATGATAGAGCAGGTCCGGGCGGTTCGGAACTCACTTCCGAGTCTGACCGACCAGGAGATGGCGAGTTCCATAGGACTCATCGACAGATTCATCGGCAACCAACTCGTCCCCGGAGACCGCATCCAGATTCTCATAAGGCATGGTGGCAGTCACAAGGCCGTGCAGGAACGGGCGCTTGACGCTGCGGGTGCGCCGGCAGCCACGGCGTATTCGTTGCCTGCCGGGGTCGTGCAGCCTGGAGTGAGGAGTGAGATCCATAGGTTGCTCGGGAATGTGAGGACCACTATAGCAGGCATAGTTGCGGTCGTGTTCACCATCGCGTCGCTTCTCTTCGACCACGCATCCGTCATCTCGGGAGTTGCCCACCTGCGCCATGTCGCCGGAGAGCCCAGGCCCGGGCTGGCTGGATGGGTGTACGGTGGGGCTGCGGGTGCGGCGACTCTGGGTGCCATCTCCGCGATCACACGTGCGTCCGTTGGGTCTATGACCCCTGCTTACATGGTTGGGATCGGCATGGCGCTGGGATTCGTGGCTGCATCGATAGCCGTGAGGACTTCCCCGGTCAGCAGGGAAGAGGTCGAGGCCTGTCTTGCGTGCGGCACAAGTTCGGCGGACGTGATGCGCGAGATTGTCATCCCGTCCGGGAAACCGGGGATTCTGTCGCTTCTGAACCGGTCCAGGCTGAGGTTTGCAGGTCAAGGTGTGGGAGGTGGGCGCTCGTGCTCATAATGGAGGACGTTGGAAGAACATTCGGGGAACGCACCGCGCTTGCCGGCCTCAACCTCAGGGTCATGGAAGGCCAGACCGTGGCCGTGATGGGGCCTTCTGGGTGCGGCAAGTCTACGGCGCTTCGCACTATCATCAGGCTTGTCGAGCCTGACCGGGGCGAGATAACCTGGCGAGGGACCTCGATCCTGCGGCTTTCCCAGAGAGAACTCGCTGCCTTTAGGAGGAGAGTCGGGTTCGTGTTCCAGAGGTCCAATCTGATCGGGAGGCTGAACGTCCTGGAGAACGTGATGTTCCCGGAGGTGATGGCGGGTGTGCCTGTAAGCCGGGCGAGGAGGCACGCAATGGCGGCCCTGGGAGGGGTAGGCATGGATGGCCGCGCGGACGCCCGAGTGCGAGAGCTCTCCGGCGGCGAAATGCAGCGAGTCGCAATTGCCCGGGCCATTGCCGGATCACCCGAGCTCATCCTCTGGGACGAGCCGACGGCCTCTCTCGATCCCATCTTGGTCGTCGAGGTCCTCCAGCTCATAGAGGATCTCATCCACAGGCTGGGCACGACCATGCTGATAGTCACTCATGAGGTCACCTTCGCGAGACGCTGTGCTGACCGTGTGGTTCTAATGGATCGGGGGCGTGTCGTCGAAGAAGGGCCGCCCGGGGCAGTGCTGGCAAGGCCGAGGTCCTCGCTAGGCAAACGCTACGCGGCCTTCCTGGCATATCCTGGAGGGCTCAGGCAGGAGAACGCTAGCGGGCTGTAGAACTCCAGTTGGGTCCGAGCCCGCACAATGGGCACTCGGGCTCTCGGGAGTGTGAGTCCGGATGGATGTTGTTCTGGTATCGAGCAGTCCAGGTCAGATCCTTGGATGGGTGCGGCCGGTGGCGGAGCGGGCGTTCTCCGCCCCTGGCGTGCTGGACGTATGGGTTCTCCTGACACCGGGGCAGTTCTCCACCGGGCACGAGGTCGAGGTGGCTTCGACGTTTCCAGGCGTCCGTCGGGTCGTGCGTCCCCTCGAATTCCTGTTCTACCTTGCGGTCAACAAGCGGCCCCAGGGGTTTGCCCCTTCTGCGAAAGGAGTCGTCGTGCACCTCGGTGGAGACATGGCTTACTCAGTCCTCCTTTCCCGGAGACTCCGCTACCCTCTCGTATCCTACTCCACCGGGGCAGCTTCCTGGGTGCGTGCAGTAAGCAAGTTTCTCGCCGAGGACGAGAGGGTCCAGACCCGGCTCATCGCGAGGGGCGTCCCGGCGGACCGGGTCCGGGCGATCGGGAATCTAACGATCGACGCAGTGGCGCCGACTCTGTCACGGGAGGATGCCAGGAAGCGCTTGGGCATAGACGAGAGTCAGGAAGCGGTCTGTCTGCTTCCCGGAAGCCGCCCACGGGAAGTAGAGGTGATGGGGGCGTTCCTGTGCCGAGTGGCAGAACTGCTGTCAAAGGTCCATCGAAATGTCCGATTCGTTCTGCCTCTCTCGCCCTTCACTGACCTCGAGTCCCTCGGTCAGGCTCTTGCCAGCACCCGCCACCGGCACAAGATAGATGGGTCCAATGCGGTGCTGGAACAGGGGGACGGTAGTATCATAGCCAGGACTGCTGAGGGCGTGGAGATAGTCGTAGAGACTGACCTTCGCTATGATGCCATGCTCTCATGTGACATGGCCATCTGTCCGCCGGGAACGGTCTCAGGGGAGCTTTCGTTTCTCGGCGTGCCACACGTGGTTGTGATGCCTTTGAATGTCCCAGGGGCAGTGCCGATCTCCGGCATGCTCGGGTTCGCAACGAGGGTCCCCCTCGCTGGGGACATCTTCAAGAAGTATGCTCTCGATCGCATTCGGGCCAAGGCAAGGTACGTCGCTGCCCCCAATGTCAAGGCGAAAAGGCTGATCGTCCCTGAGGTAGTGGGAGAGATCAGGCCCGAGGACGTGGTGATCCCTTCTGTTGAGTTGCTGGGGGACGCGGCTCGCAGGGAGCGCATCGGGCGCGAACTGCGTGAGGTGATAGGCGGCCCGGGGGCAGCAGATCGCCTCATACATGAGATCCGGGTTTCCATGGAAGGGGCGCACACTCAGGATGAGAAAGAGGCCAGTGCTGGCTGATCTCCTCAGACCGCACACCGGAACCATATCAGCAGTAGTGGGTTGCATGACAGCCTCTGCACTTGCGAGCCTCGCACTCCCCCAGGCGTTCCGCATACTCTTGGACTCTGTTCTCTCAGGGGCGGGTTCCCGCGCGAACAGGCTTGGATTGCTCAACCTCCTGGTTGGGTCGGTGGCCTTCGTCTACGCCGCAAAGGGAATCCTCGCGTATTGCCAGGCCTACCTCACGGCTGCTATTGGTCAGAGGGTCGGAGCAGACCTCCGTTCCCGCGTCTTCGACAACCTCCAGCGAATGCCGATGTCGTTCTACGCAGGGACTTCTGCCGGCGACACAGTGGCTAGGGTGACCTCTGATGTCTCCGCGGTTCAGGTTTCTGTGACCCAAGGGGCGGGCGAACTCTTCACGGGTGCCCTGACTCTAGCCGGGATCATGTCTATAACGATGTTGCAGAACTGGCGCCTTGCACTGTTCTCCTTCCTCATGCTCCCTGCACTCGGAGTTGCGGTGTCTCGAGTGGGGGCGCGCATGCGCGCCGCAGCCAGGATAATGCAGTCCAAGATGGCGGAGATCGCCTCGGTTGTGGCGGAGAGCATAGCTGGCCTGGAGACGGTGCGGGCATTTAACCTCGAAGGGCGCGAGACCGCGAGGTTCGCAGAGGCCAACACTCGCAGTTACGCCGCGGGTATCAGAGCGGCACGCACAACTGCTGCCCTCGGGCCGGTGGTGGAGTTGATCGGAGTCGCTGGGTTTGCCTCCGTTATCTGGGTTGGGGGAAGAGAAGTCCTTGGGGGCCGTCTTTCCCCGGGGCAGCTGGTCACGTTCCTCACCTATGTCGGCATGGCCGCCGTACCTGCAACCTCGATGAGCAGGGCCTACTCCGTCCTTCAGCAAGGCCAGGGTGCGCTGGACAGGCTCGAAACGTTGCTCGCCCCGGTCACGCCGGTGCCAGGCGAGCCACACTTGCCGGATATGCCGGGGATCCGGGGGTCCATCTCCTTCGAAGGGGTAGGGCTCACCCTGGGTGGGACGGTGGTTCTCCGAGACATCGACCTCTGCATCCGGGAAGGGCAGACTGTCGCGGTTGTGGGTCCAAGCGGTGGGGGCAAGACCACACTTGTAAGCTTGCTGCTGAGGTTTCACGACCCGACGTCCGGGACGATTCGCGTCGATGGACAGGACATAACGGCCGTGAAATCGTCGTCGCTCAGGGCGCAAATCGGGTACGTCCCGCAGCGTCCCGCGGTCTTTGCCGCAACCGTAAGTGAGAATATCTCGGTTGGACGTCCAGGCGCAAGTGAATCAGACATAGTCCGCGCGGCGCGGGCGGCATGCGCCCATTCGTTCATCGAGGCACTTCCCATGGGTTACGATACTGTCATCGGAGAACGAGGGATCACGCTCTCCCCCGGACAGCGCCAGCGGATCTCGATTGCCCGGGCGATACTGAAGGATCCCAGAATCCTGATCCTTGATGAGGCTACGTCCTCCTTGGATCCGGAGTCAGAATGGCTCGTCTCCTCCGCCATACTTACGCTCATGCGCGGGCGCACAGTCATCGTGGTTGCCCACAGATTGGCGACCGTGAGGTCTGCGGATCTCATTGTCGTGGTGGACAGAGGCCAGGTGGTGGAGTCTGGGAACCACGACCAACTCATGGCGCACCGCGGGGTCTACGCTAGGCTCTACAACGCCTCAGTCTCCCGGGGGCAGCCGATCAACTCCAAGTTCATGCCGGCCGTCTAGCAGGCGGCCGGTTTCTTGTGTGCCACGGACGGTCCACGGGCTGTGAGAACTACTGGTTATGCGGGAGATCAGGCAGGGGAGCCCGGCTGCGGTGTCGAAAGAGCTGAGGACACCCTTCAGGCGGACCGATGCCGGAAGACGTGACATGCACAGTCCAACCCGGTCCTGGAACCTGGCCTTGGATAGGATCGTCATAAGAGGGTGAGACCTACAGATGGGTATCGCCGCGGTGGACCTGATAAAGACCTACCGGCGGCGTCGGGTGGTTGACGGCGCCCGCATCGAGCTGGAACCGGGCGAAGTAGTGGGCCTGCTTGGGCCAAATGGCGCCGGCAAGACCACCACGTTCTACATGATCGTCGGCCTCGAGACGCCGGATTCCGGGCGAATTGAGATCGACGGCCGGGACGTCACGACGCTTCCCATCCACAGAAGGGCCAGGCTCGGCGTGGGCTACCTGGCACAGGAACCGTCAATCTTTCGCAAGATGTCCGTGGAAGACAACATCCGGGCGGTGCTCCAGATAGCCGGGGTGGACGCGCGCGCCCGGCAGGGAAGGCTTGATGCCCTCATCTCCGAGTTTGGTCTTGCCGACATACGAAAACAGATGGGGTTCACGCTCTCCGGGGGCGAGCGGCGCCGGGTGGAGATCGCACGCGCCCTCGCAGCTTCTCCCCGTTATATGCTACTGGACGAGCCGTTCACGGGAGTCGACCCCATCGCGGTCGGCGAGATCCAGGCTATCGCCCACAGGCTGCGCCAGGCCGGGCTCGGTGTGCTCATAACTGACCACAACGTCCGTGATACGTTAGCCATCGTGGACAGAGCTTACATCATGCATAGAGGGACCATCCTGGTGTCCGGATCCGCCCGGGAGGTCTCCGAGAGCCCGGCTGCCAGACGGTTCTACCTGGGAGAGCGGTTTACTCTTTAGAGCGGTTCCTGCTTGCCGGGAGGGATCCCCTTGTACGGTCTCGCGCTAGTAGTCGTGCTAGTCATAATGGGAGGGCTGATTGCCTACGCGGGCGACCGTATCGGAATGAAGGTCGGGCGGAGGCGACTGTCCATTTTCGGGCTCCGGCCCAAGTATACGTCGATCATCGTAGCCGTGATGACTGGCACAGTGATCGCCGCATCTACCCTGATCGTGCTCACCCTGGTGTCACAGGACGTCAGGACCGCTCTCTTCAAGAGCCGCGAAATCCAGGAAGCGTTGGTCGCCGCCCGCGCCGATCTCGATGCCAGGCGGGCTGAGGCCGAAGCACTGGCACGCCAGGTTGAGGAGGCTGCTCTCCAGTACTCCACCCTCAAGTCGGAGTTCGACGAAGTCAACGTGGAGCTCTCCAAGGCCTTCGAGGAGCGGATACGGGCGGAGGCGGATCTGGCCGAGCTCGAGGAGACGCTCCGCGCGAGCCAGCAGCAGCTGCACGAGGTGGAGGCGAGGTACAAGACAGCCCAGGCCGACCTGGCCGGGGCAAACGTGAAGCTCAAGACAGCGCAATCGGAGATCGACGGGCTTAGCCGGGAGAAGAGCAACCTTGAAAGGCACATCGCGAACCTGAACGAGACCCGTGACCGCTTGCAGGCTGAGGTTGCCCGGCTCGAGCGGAAGGTGGTGGATCTGACCGAGACCAGCGTGAGACTGATGGAAGCTCGGCAGTCGTCCATGCTCGGGCAGGTGATCTTCCCCGCAGACCAGGTCATCCTGGGGTCGGTAATCGACTGCTCCCAGCGGGCAGAAGCAGTAAGGAACCAGGTCAATGGTTTCCTTCTGAAGGTGAACGAGATCGCTGTCAATAGGGGGGCCAGGTCTGACAATCCTGATGGTGACCCATTCGTCCTCAATTTCGACGAGTCCAACGTCCTGGCAGCCTTCCAGAGGATCGACGAATCGGACGGAAAGGTCATCCTGAGGGCTGTCTCACCGGTGAACTCCTGGTATGGAGAACCTCTGTGGGTTTCCCTGCATGTCCTCCCGGATCAGATGATCTATTTCTCCGGGCAGGTCATAGCATCCCGAACCATCGACGGTTCAGCCGGATCCGAGAAAGTGCAGGAGCAACTCCTTGCACTCATGCAGGACGTGAACACGGCGGCCATCAGCAAGGGCATGGCCAGCGATGAAGAGGGGAAGATCGGCACGGTGATGACTGTCTCCGAGTTCGCCGCGGCCATCATGGACATCGTGCAGGTGCGCGCGAAGGTCATGGTCGAGGCTGTTGCTGAACGTGATATCTGGCGGAGCCACAAGTCTCCCCCGATTAGGCTCGTAATCCGTCCCATTTGAGCAGATACACCGAGTCAGAGGCCAAAAATCTTGCCTATCTCGTGAAGGAGTTCCACAGAGCGTGGAGAATTACCGAAAGTAGGCCTAGTATAGGCAATCCGTCCGTAATGAGCCTGCCACCGTGGAGGCAACTCGAAGGGAGGTGTTGCCCGAGTCTGTTGTTTTCCAATCTAGCTGAGTGCCGTGGCCCGTCCAACTACCTGTGCCGCGCCGATCGAGGCAACATGACCACTCGACAACGCGTGGCCGGCAAGGGACATGCCTAGCCATCTTAGCATTACAGAGGGGGGAATCGATTGATGAAGAAGTGCCTGGCCATTATTCTCGCGGCGCTCATGGCGGGTGCGCTCGCGCTTCCCACTGCGGCCAGCCCATTCTCGGACCTGCCCACGGTTCATTGGGCCCTGGATGCCGTGAGAATGCTTGCCGCGCTGGGCATAGTCGAGGGCTACCCCGACGGCACCTTCAAAGGGCCGCAGGCCGCTACCAGATACGAAGCTGCCCTTATGATCGCCCGTGCCTTGGAGTATCTCGACAAGGACATCGCGGCCAGGCTCGCTGAGCTTGAAGGCAAACTCAAGCTCGAGGGGCCCGCAGCCGGGGTCAGTGTGACGCGGCCAGCGGACACGGTGCCGCCTGACGCAACGATCCTCGAGACAATCATAGCGGACAAGATTGCCGCGATGACCGATGCCCAGTGGGAGGAGTTCGACAACAGGATCGCGGCTTTATTTGCCCGGACTGAGGATTTCGACGCCAACAACAAAGCGTACCATGCAGCGATGAAGGCAAGTCATGATGAGATGAAGGCCGCCCTCGAGGCTCTCAGTGCCCGGGTGGGTGATCTCGAGAAAGCTCAACCCCAGGGTTCGGCCCTTGCGCCCACGTCGGCCCCAGCTCCGGAGCAGGTGATCGTGCGCGAATATGTGAAGATTGATGACACCGCACTCAGGGATGCTGTGGCCGGGCTCGAGGGGAAGATCGCCGCGGTGGCCGCGGGTGTCTCCGACCCTGCCAAGCAAGAAGAGGCAATAAGGAATATCGTGCGGGAAGAAGCCCCGAGGCTCTTCGACGCCGCCCTGGCGGTGGCTGTCCGGGAACTCGAGGGCAAGATCGCCGCAGTCGCCGCCCTCATCCCCGACCCTGCCGAGCAGCAGGAGGCGTTCAAGGCGATTGTCAGGGCTGAGGCACTCGCGGCATGCGATGCAGCTGTCGCTGAAGCCATGCGCGAGGTCGAGTCCCAGCTCGCCAAGCCCGCTGAGGTGGTCAGGGAGATCGTCCGCGAGGAGACTGTCACTGTCACCAAGGTGGACAATGCGTCCCTGATCGATGCGGTTGCGGCCCTCGAGGCCAAGATCGCCGCAGTTGAGGCGAGGATTCCTGATGCGGTCGCGCAGGAAGCGGCTTTCCGGGCCTTGGTTGCTCAGTCTGTCGCGGAGGCGGCTGCTAAGTCCGACGCCGCATGGGCTGAAGCGGCGGCCGGGCTCGAGGCGAAGATTGCGGGAGTCGCAGCCCAAGTGGCAGATTTCGCGTCCTGGGAGAAGACAGTCCGCGCGATGATCGCTGAGGCCGTCTCGGAGGCCAGTGCCAAGTCCGAATCAGCATGGGCTGAATCCGCCCGGCGCCTCCAGGTCATGATCGATGAGGTAGCGGCCAGGATCGGCGACGTCTCCGCCTCCGAGGAGGCTCTCCGTGGCGTAGTTGCGGAGGAGTTCGCCCGAGCGGAGGCCGCAAGGTCTGCCTCTGTCGAGCTGCTCGAGGCCAAGATTGCGGCGGTTGCAGCCACGGTTCCCGATGCCAACAGACTCGAGGCGTCTCTCAGGGGATTTGTTGCTGAGTCTATGGCTGAGGCCAGCGCCAAATCTGATGTCGCGCTCGCCAGCGCTGTTCAGGCGCTTGAGGCCAGGATTGCGGAAGTCGCTGCATCAGTTCCTGACGCGGCGGCACAAGAGAAGGCATTCCGCGAAATGGTCACGAGTGCAGTCTCCGAAGCGAACGCGAAGTCCGAGGCTTCCGTGGCTGAGGCTGTCGCGAAGCTCGAGGCTAAGATCGCAGGAGTGATCGCGGTGGTCGATGCGCTCCGCGATTCGTTCGGCCGTGAGCTTGCGGTTCTGGGCATTCGCACCAACGCTCTGGAAGAGGAGCTTGCCCGGGCCAAGGCGGATGTCGCAGGAGTGCGCGATTCCGTGGCCGCTCTTTCAGCGAAGGTAGCGGAGCAGGATGCGGCTACAAGGCAAGCCATCGATCTAGTCCGCGGGGAGGCAGCTGCGTCTGAGGCGAGGCTTGCCCAGAGTATAGAGGCGAACAAGGCCACTGCCGCTGCTATGCAAGCGGAGATCGAAGTACTTAGAGCTCAGGCGATCCAGAACGCCAGTGACATAGCAGAGACATACCACAAGATCCAGACCGAGGCGATTGCTCCTCTCGCCGCCAGAGTAACGGCTCTCGAGGCCAAAGCGGCCGAAGCGGAGTCTTCCATCGCAAGGCACGGGGAGCAGATCGAGGAGCTCGAACTGGATCTGATGCTCACGAAGACGGATCTGATAGGTCCGCTCGCTGTGCGCATGTCCGATGCCGAGGCCTCCATAGCGAAACTCAGTGCAAAGGACAAGGCACTGGATGAGGACATCGCGAACATCTGGACCGACCTGAACAGGTTCCGGTTCACTGGCGTTGATGAGCTTGTGTTCACCGACATCAACGTCAAGGCCGACGACGGCGCGGTTCTGTACAAGGATCCGTGGGCAAGGGACGCATCCGAAGTATACGAGCCCACGTCCGAGTTCCAGAACAAGCTCTCCCTCGACCTGAACATCGTTCCCGAGCCCAACGTGGCCATAGTGGTCGGGCTGAATGCCGTAACCGATGTGTTCGGCGGAGCTGACACCGAGCAACCGCTATTCAGCGGGGATTTTGATCTCACGCTCACGACGCCCGGTCTTATCGCGAAGCTGGCAGCGGGCGAGCTATCCAAGCCTGCCAACTTCACCCGGTACCAGATTGCCGCCGAGAAGTTCGAGGATGAGGATAACCCGGTCGAAGGGGTCATCACTGACCTGTCGATAGGTGCCCTCAGCCTCACCGGGATCCTAGCTAGGGATGGCCAGAACACTCCCCCTGAGGGTGATCTGAAGTTCCTCGCGGGCGTGGGAGGCAGCCTCAACCTGGCCCCCGGCGTGACTGCCGGATTCCGGATCCTGCGCCAGATGGACGACCCGCTCTCGGGGGACAGCATTCCGCTTCCAGACGGGAACGACACCACCTGGGGAGGCAATTTGGACGTGGCGGTGGGTGGCTGGAGACTCGGCGGCGAGGTATCGCTGTACGAGAACCAGACGATGCTTCGTGCGGCCCACGCTTACAATGTCTATGCCGAAGGCGAGTTCCTTGGGCTGCACCTCAAGGGCACACTCGAGGAAGTCTCCTCTGAGTATGCGCCTGCATACGTCGAGACGGTGGACGACGAGTCGCCCGACTACGTCGAGCCGAACTCGCGCATGGCTAGCTTCACGGTGTCCACTGGGTCGATGCGCGGCCTCGTGCTGGATGCCAAGGCGGCTGTAGAGGGCGACCAGGGGTGGGCGACCGCCAAGGACCTCACCTTGGGAGCCGGGGCCGCCTACTCCACAAAGATCCTCGTGGCCGACCTCAAGCTCAAGGCGAACGTCGAGAAGACTTACGACCTGGCGGGCACGGAGCCTGCAGCCACCACCACCAACCTCGGGTTCGACGGGACTATCGCCCCAGTTGACTTCGGGTTCAACTGGGAGCGGGCCATCGAGGACAACGTCGACACCTACGTCGCCTACGTGCGCGGGACTATCCCTGTGATCACCGACGTGTTGAGCGTGACAGGTGGATGGGAGCGGGCGTTCAGCGACGACGCGGCCAATGAGTACCTCGAGTACAAGGCCGGCGCCGATCTGAAACTCGCCGTGGTGCCGGACGTTGTCATCTTCGGGGTCAGCGGGCAGTATTCCTGGACCGACAAGAGCACGGATCCTCTCGAGGAGTACGCGCGCCTCTACCTCGGAGCAGACACCACATGGCAGATCTCCAATGCGACCAAGCTGACCGGCTCGGCGTCATACGAGTACCGGGACTACTTCGTCGAGTCTGACCGGTCAGGCGAGTACTCGCAGGTGGGACTGTCGCTCGAGCATCAGATCTACAAGGTGACCTCCGTGAGCCTGAAGTACGACATCAAGAAGGTCGACTTCGTGACCGGAGGGGATTACCTCGTCAAGATACTCAACCTCGGCCTGAAGACGTCGTTCTAGTGCCGGTGGACTTCGCCCCGGGGAGGGTCCTCTTCCCCGGGGCGTTTTGATTGAACCAGGAGGGCGTGCCATGGACGAGGTGGTAGTAGCTGTTGATCCTG
>JANLFS010000004.1:0-3661 GCA_024655925.1 Bacillota bacterium
CCTCGGATGGTAAAGCAAGCGCCTCGTCGCGGGAATTGGTGTGCAGGGACTGAGTCCCGCCGAGGACCGCGGCCAACGCCTGCAGAGTGACCCTCACCACGTTGTTGTCTGGCTGTTGCGCGGTGAGCGTGGACCCGGCAGTCTGGGTGTGGAATCGAAGCATCATGGACTTGGGGTTCCCGGCGCCGAATCTGTCATGCATGATGCGCGCCCAGAGACGACGGGCCGCCCTGAACTTGGCGACTTCCTCGAAGAGATCGTTGTGGGCATTGAAGAAGAAGGAGAGCCTGGGCGCAAAATCGTCCACCCGCAGGCCTGCATCCAGGGCTGCTTGGACGTATGCTATCCCGTCGGCCAAGGTGAACGCCACCTCTTGCACTGCTGTGGCCCCGGCCTCCCGGATGTGATATCCGCTTATGCTGATGGTGTTCCACTTGGGAACATGTTTGGCGCAGTACTCGAAGATGTTCGTAATCAGGCGCATTGACGGCTTGGGCGGGAATATGTAGGTCCCGCGGGCCGCGTATTCCTTGAGGATGTCGTTCTGGATGGTACCGTCGAGGCTCTCAGGTGCGACCCCGCCCTTCTCCGCGACCGCGATGTACATGGCCAGCAGGATCGCGGCAGGGGCGTTGATCGTCATGGACGTGGAGACCCTGTCAAGCGGTATTCCGTCGAAGAGAATCTCCATGTCTGCGAGGGAGTCGATGGCCACCCCTACCTTCCCCACCTCGCCCAATGACAGTGGGTGGTCCGAGTCATACCCTATCTGTGTGGGGAGGTCGAAAGCCACAGATAGGCCAGTCTGCCCCTGCTGCAATAGGTACTTGTACCGCCTGTTGGACTCCTCTGCAGTTGCGAACCCCGCATACTGCCTCATGGTCCAGAACCGGCCCCGGTACATAGTGGGCTGAACTCCACGGGTGAAGGGGTACTCCCCTGGAAAGCCTATATCTCTCAGATAGTCCATCTCACCCTCAGGCGCGGGTGCATAGAGAGGCTCGATCTCGATCCCGGAACTCCCTTCGAACCGCTGCTTGCGCTCGGGGAACCTGGATATGACCGGCCCGAGAGTCTCCTTCTTCCAGCGGTCCAAACCCCGCCTGATCTCGTCATCCTTCAAGTCTCCATCCCCCCAACATCGCTACTTCTTGACCTCCCGCGTATAGGCACGGACAAGTCTCTTCACCCTGTATCCCACTATTCCTGCCGCCAACGCCTTGACGAGGTCCAAAGGAATGAACGGAACGACTCCCACTATCACAGCCTGCCCCAGGGTGAGCCTGGCCACGGCTGCAAGCTGCATTACCCCAAGTGCATAGATGACAACAAGGCCGAGACACATGGCAACCCCCATGCGGGCAAGCGACGGATTAGGCCGGGACACCATGTGGCTCACTACGATGCTTGCGGCCAAGAACCCCACGAGGTAGCCGCCGCGCGGCCCTATCATCACGGCAAGGCCCCCGATGCCACCTGAGAACACCGGAAGTCCCAAGGCGCCAAGGGCGAGGTAAATGAGGACAGAGGAGGATGCGGCACGCGGCCTGAGAACCGACGACACCAGCAGGACCGCAAAGACCTGCAAAGTGACGGGGACCGGGCTTGCCGCGATGGGAATAGCGATCAATGAAGCCGCCGCTATGACTGCAGCGAAGACGGCGGAGAGCACCATCTCCTGCGCGCTCAAGATACCACCCCGCTCGTGTGTGGGAATTCATGATGCATACGGTTACTTCCACAAGACGCAGGGCATCACCTTCCTCCCGGAAGCAAGGAGTGGATGGAGGGTGCAGTGCCCCTATCTCAGGAAGCCGCCAATAACCGCGTCAGCATCGGCCCTCCCCAGCTCAATAAGGTTCCTGATGGCGCGTTTGTCCGAGAACCCCAAGGTCCCCGGAGGCATGAGCTCGTTTTGGGGTGCGATTTCCACCACATTCACAACCCGCATCGTACGGCCGGGCTTCACCAGCCCTGCTGCCTTCTCCATCCGTTCCGCCAGGTCTGGATCTTTCGCGCGGACACGCTCAACCGCACGGAGCAGCTCATTGACCCTGAGTGCCATCCTCATGTCCTCATAGAGCAGTCTTTCCAACGCCAGCTCAAAGAGGCGGGCTCCGGCGGAGAGCGCGGAGTCGAAGCGCCGTGAGGACACGTGCGGCCCCGGCCCCTGCTCTGCCGCTCCTGCCAGCCCAACGTCCAACTGCCCGTCAGGCCGTCTGGTGCCAGGGTAGGTCGAGATGCCTTGTTGGTGAACTGGAGAGAAACGTGGGCGCATGGATACAACTATTACGTCTGTTGCCCCACGCACCATGGCTTCACGCAGGGGAGTGTTATTGAAGGTGCCTCCGTCTACGAAGTAGTCCCTTCCGATTCGGACGGCAGGGAACACCACGGGAATGGCGCAGGACGCAAGAAGGGCCTCCCGCACAGGCGCTCCGGACGATCTGTCGAATGCCGAAGCCGTACCGGTGTTCAGGTTCACCGCCGTCACTGACAGGTCAACGTCGTAGTCCGAGAAGGACCTGCCGGCAGGGATGCACTGATGAATCAGCTGCCTTACGCGGGTGTTGAGAAAGATGGACTGCGCGGCAAGTGGGCGGAGAAGGCCCCTGACATCCAGGGTGAGGACACCGTACAGGTTCAGCCAGGTTCGCTCCAGCCGGTCGAGGATACTAGCATCGTCTGAGAGGAAAGCCTCAGCCAGGACCGCAGCGTGCAGCGCACCGACGGAGGATCCGCACAGGACATCGATTCGTGGCACCCGGCTGAACAGACGGCGGATCACGCCAACCTGGTAAGCACCCTTCGCGCCGCCGCCTGATAGAACTACGGCAATCTTGCGTTCTGAGTACATAGAAAGCACCTCCCACTGGTTTCCAAATCGGCACACTGAACCAGTTTGTGGAGGTGCTTTCAGAGGAATTGCGCTGGGGCCTACCCTACGACTCGGTACCCGGCCTGCTCCACTGCACGTGCGAAATCAGCAGTATTGGCGGTGTTCGGATCATACGTGACGGTAACCATGTTATTGGCCAGATCAGCTTTCGCGGACTTGACACCTGCCATCTTAGACAGGGCCTTCTCCACGGCAGCTACGCAGTGGGCGCATGTCATCCCCTCGACTTTGAGGGCCATCTCGGTTCCAGTCCCCGCTTGGGTTTCTTTCGGTTGCGCGGACTGTCCGCGCCTGCAGCATCTTGCCATGTCTCCTATTTCTCCTTTCTTTCATGAGTGCGCCTGCCAAAGCGCCTGAGCCTGAGTGAGTTGGACACAACCGAAACAGAGCTCGCCGCCATCGCTGCCCCCGCATACACAGGGGACAGCCTGCCGAGAGAGGCCAGAGGTATGCCTATAGTGTTGTAAATGAACGCCCAGAACAGGTTCTGTCTTATGACTCGGAGAGTCTGCCGGGACAGATGTATGGCTTCTGGCAGCTTGGAGAGATCACCCACGATCGTTATGTCCGCAGCCTCCATTGCTATATCCGTGCCGGTGCTCATGGCGATCCCCACGTCTGCCGTGGCAAGGGCCGGTGCATCATTTATGCCGTCCCCCACCATTGCGACGACGATTCCCCGGCCCTGGATGGCCTCGACCTCGCGGGCCTTCCGTTCTGGGAGGACCTCCGCGAGGACATGATCCGGGTCTATCCCCACCT
>JANLFS010000004.1:3671-5190 GCA_024655925.1 Bacillota bacterium
TATTGTCCCCGGTTATCATGTACACTTCTATTCCACCGTCGCGGAGTTGTCGGACAGCATCGCGCGAGCCTGCCCGGACCTGATCGGCGATACCGAGGACGCCGGCCGGGGCACCATCGACAGCCACAACTACCGCGGTCTGTCCCCGCTCCTCCAGCCTCGCAACTGTCTGCTCCACAGGCGTGATGTCTACACCAAGATCCTCCATGAACCTGAGGGTCCCAACAGCAAGGCGCCTGCCTTCGACTAAGGCAGTGATCCCGCGCCCCGGCATGGCCTCGGACTCCGTTGGCATCGTGAGGGTGATCCCCCGGTCGGAGGCTCCGGTGGCGATGGCCTTCCCCAGAGGGTGTTCCGACGCCTGCTCCGCGGAGGCCGCGAGGCGAAGGACCTCGGCCTCCCCGAAAGGCTCGACTGCGACCATTTCTTCCAAGGACGGGCGACCAACCGTGATGGTGCCAGTCTTATCCAGCACCACAGCTCGGACCCTGCTCAGTCTCTCCAGGTGCTCGCCTCCTCGAATCAAGATGCCGAGCTCAGCGCCACGCCCCGTCGACACCATGATTCCCGTCGGGGTCGCAAGCCCGAGTGCACATGGGCAGGCGATAACCAGGACCGCCGTGGCATTCACCAGAGCCCGAGAGAAGTCATGGCTGCCCAGATACCACAGCAGGAAGGTTGCGGCCGCCACCACAAGGACAGCGGGGACGAAGTAGGCAGAGACCACATCCGCAAGCCTCTGTATCGGAGCCTTGCTTCCCTGAGCCTCCTCCACCATCCGGATGATCTGCGCGAGGGCAGTATCCCGTCCGATCCTCGTAGCCCGCATCTTGATCATTCCGTACTGGTTCACAGTTGCCCCAGTCAGGCGGTCGCCAGGCTTCTTGTCCACGGGCAGACTCTCGCCTGTCAGCATCGACTCATCCACAGCGGAGAAGCCCTCGAGGATCTCCCCGTCTACCGGAACCCGCTCACCCGGGCGTACGATGAGAATGTCGCCAACCTCAACTTCCTCCACAGGGATCTGAGCCTCACCGTCGGGACGAAGGACAGAGGCGGTCTTGGGAGAAAGCGCGATGAGCTTGCGGATAGCTTCGGACGTGCGGCCCTTGGCACGGTACTCAAGGTTCTTCCCCAGCAGGACAAGGGTTATCACGACTGCAGCGGCTTCATAGTAGACTGGTCCCTCGGTGAAGAACGTGTGCGCCACACTGAGGATATACGCGGCGCCGGTACCCAGGGCGACGAGCACGTCCATGTTTGCCCCGCCATGGCGAAGTGCCCGGTAAGCCCCAGTGTAGAAGCGGGCGCCGGTTATGAAGATGACCGGCGTGGTGAGGATGAACCCGATAGTCGGGTTCATGAAGAACATCATCGGCCCATGTGCCTCCGCGAGGTCTGCGACCATGGCGAGGACCAGTGGCAGACTCAGCACCGTGCCAAGGTAGAAGAGCTTCCAATCCCGCGCCACCCGTGCCTGCCTCTCCCGCTCACGTTCGCCCTCTGCCCGGGCCTCTCT
>JANLFS010000004.1:5200-63102 GCA_024655925.1 Bacillota bacterium
CGCCGTAGCCTGCCTCCTCGACCGCCTTGCGAATCTCCGACGGCCTTATGAGGGCGGGGTCGTAGTCAACTCTGGCAGTCTCGGCTGCGAGGTTGACGGCAGCGTCCTTGATCCCCGATTTGCGCCTCAGGGCCCCCTCTATGCGCGCCGCGCACGCAGCGCACGTCATCCCAGTGATAGAGAGGTCTAGACGCCTCGATTCAGCCTGGTCTTCGACGCGATTCTCCGAATCGTTCTCACCGATTTGGCTCAAGTGTACATCTCCGCCTTCCTCGGCCCATGTACTCAGAAGAGATATACCCCCCAGGGGTAGATCATGCGTTTGCCATACATCTTCGAGTAGTCTTTTTGACGTTCTCTCCACGACTAACGCCGGGAGATTCTTTCTCAACGCTCCAGGCTCTTCGCCCTTCATTGCGCTGAGCTACACCGCATGTGAGGGGCATACCTCACACCGTCGGGGGACGCCATCGCCCCAGCTACTGGGCCGAAGCCCAGATACTTTTGCCGAATGTTGAATGCGCCGACTCCGTCACGGTGATAGCTAAAACCGCAGGCACAGCAGTACTGCCTGTCGGCGGGCTTGTGCCTCTTGCCGCATGCAGGGCAGGTTTGCGAGGTGTACGACTCATCCTGCAGCCGCATACTCAACCCCAACCGCGCAGCCTTATGCGTGATCATGTGCCGCGCCATACCGTGACACATTTGGTGGATCCTTTGGTTTGCCGCATGCCCACAGTCTAGCCCTTCCCGTATGTCCCTGACGTCGCCAATTACCACCGTCTGCACTCCGTTTGCCCAAAGAGTGGAGACAAGCCTGGTGGTCTGCTTATGCAGGACATCTCTAACCTGGTTTTCGATTGCACGGAGTTGCTTTCTCTTTGACGCGACGAGCCTACACCACCTGCGCGATCCCCTCACCTTGGCATCAATCTTGGACGTTAGTCTAGCTTTAAGTCTGTTCTGATACCTCCATTTCGAGTGAAGCTCCCTGCCATTTGCAATGACGCACTTTGCCCCGTCGTGGGCGACGGCTATGTGCACCTCACCTAGATCAACGCCGGCTGTAAGACCTTCCCCAATACCGGCAACCGGGTCAATCTTGTATGTAGCCCGCAGTTCTATTCGCGCCCATCCCAACCGACCTCAACGAGCGCAGGAGTATCCCAGCGCCAGGGGATACGAAGCGGCTCGTTCCCACGCCCGTTAGACAACAGCAAATACTCACCCCTCACCCTTATGGCGCTCGACTTCCACTGGATCTTGTAGTACCGTCTCCGACACCTTGGAGGCTTGGCCTTGGGGTTGGTTCCCCGCCTGCTGCGCCAAGAATCCAAAGCTCCATAGAACGACTGCACCACTGCGTCGGCGGTGTGCGCGTGAAGACCGTCGGAGTTATGCCAACGCATCATCGACGATGGCTCAAGCCAGATGCTTCTCTTCCGGACAGTCCGCCAAAAACTCGCCAAGGCGCGGGAGCAAAGCTGACCGGCCGCCATGGCCAACTAGTCTAGCTGAGGCGAAGTGCCCAACTTCAGCTTCCTGACCGTGTACAGTGGCTTACACGTGTTTTTGGTTCTCAATGTATTGCTTGACCATGGCAAGTGGAGCGCCCCCGACCGTCGCCACGAAATACGAGTGTGTCCAAAGAGTCGGTAGACGGCTCCGGAGCCAAGGAGACTCCTCACGCAAGAGTCTCGAAGATCGGCTTTTCATACGTTTTGCCAGCCTATGAATCCTGAACTGCGGATCGACCTCGAGGAACAAATGCACATGGGCAGGCATAACCTCCAGCTCAAGTATCTCGGCTCCGTGTTCTGCGGCCACTTCACGCAGTACGCATACCAACCTGACATCCACCCCATTCACTAAGACGGACCGTCGATACTTGGGACACCAGACCACATGGTACTTGCATGAATAGACAACACTTCTGTTGCTTCTGTACTGGTTAGCCATGCCATTATTATATACCTTGTCCTCATATAGTACAACCAATGCGCGCCTGCCTTATCTCCACAGCTAAAGCGGGGAGCTTGCGGCGGCTGCCTTTCGGTCAATTGCGGGCGGCGCACAATGGGCGCGGCGCATCACGGCGTCGGTGAGGGTGGGAGCGATTTGCACGTAGTGGGGAAAGCCCGCACCAGCACTAGGCGCACATAGATGTGCCTTCTGCACGCGAACTCACTGAGGACGTTCGCAATATACTGCCATTGGATGTTCGACAACCGCAAATGAGGTGATCGAGGGTGATACCATCCCGAGAGTTCTTGGAAATGACACAGATGGCCCAGGCGGACGAACTGCAGGCGGTCGACTTCTACACCCGTATGGCGCAGATTGCGCCCACGGAACCCATCCGTAGGGCGATTCTACAGATCAGTCGGGACGAGTTAAGACACGCTTTCTTCTTCGAGTCTATACTCTCTCTGTACCAGGCGCCATTCACCCCGGGCGTGCCGTCCCCAATGCCTGAGCCGATGCCCTATCCAATGCCCGGGCCAATGCCCGGGCCGATGCCGGCGCCCACTCCGACGTGGCCTCCGTACCCAACACCACCGTCGATGCCGCCTTGCTGGCCTCCAGTCTTCCCGCAGCCGCCGTGCGACACAATGCCAGGTCCTACGCCTTGGCCTTCGCCTGGGCTAGGGCCAATGCCGACGCCAACGCCTGGGCCAGTGCCGCCATACTACACACCGCCACAGCCAAGTGTGCCTCCGATGCCGGAGCCTCCTACGTTCCCAGGACCTTCTCCGGGGCCGATGCCCCCTATGCCGGAATTCCCGGAACCTCCGCCGCCGCAGCCTCCGCACCATAAGCCAGCCCCCCCCAAGAAGCCGTGTTTCGGGTGCGGACCGGCGAAGTCCACAGCGGATAAGGAGAACAACAAGGGCACGGACAAAGAGTAAGACTCACGTGGGAACGGACAGGGCCCGTGCAAGAACGAACCGTGGCCGCGAGGAGGACGCCAGGCGGCCACGGTTCGCCCGTGTTGCACTGCTACTGAGACAGATCGAGGATCTTGATGTGACCGGATACTGCCCGACTTCCGATGTAGCTCCCAATTGCGGCGCCAGCCACCACATCGCTGGGCCAGTGCACCCCGAGGGCTATCCTGCTCGCTCCCACCAGGCCTGCAAGCGTATAGAACAGGCCCGCTCCTTCCGGGTAGCGGTCCGCCAGGACAGTAGCCATCGCGAAGGCGTTCGCAGTGTGCCCGGACGGCATGGAGTGGTACTCACCGGAAAGCTTCGGCCCGGTGAACCGCCCATTCTCGCCTGGGACGTAAGGTCTTGCTCTCCCCAGAGTTACCTTGAGGGCCTCAACGGCAAGAGCGGTAGTGACCGTGGCGCTTACGAACGTCAGGCCTGTGGGTGGGTCAGTCACCAGCAGGCCCGCGCCGAGGGCGACCGTCACTCCCGCCCCCCCAAGCTCGGTGATGATCCGAGCAGGGTCCACTGGTCCCTGAGCGGAGCATGTGAATGTAGCAGACCCGGTTATGGCCACCCCAATAGTGAAAGCCGCCAGGGCCAGCGCAATCGCTCTGCGCACTTACTCCACCTCCCCGGAAGGGCAAACGCCCCCGTCTGCCGTATTTCCCGAGAGCCTGAGCGAAACCTCGCCCGCCGATACGTCCACAAACGTCCCGTTTGCCATCTTCACCCGTAGTTCGCCTCGTCTGTTTATGGAGATGGCACGCCCTTGCACCGGCACTGCGCCACCAGGCTGCGTCACGCGGACCGACCGGCCGAGGACACACGACATGGACGCTGCCTCCCGAGTAACCGTGGTGCCGCCGTCGGCGCGTATTGACCTGCACAGTTCGGCCAGATTCTGAAGGACGCAAGAGAGGACCGCATTTCTTTCCACAGGTTTGGTCGCATGGGCAGAGACGTAGGTTGCCACTTCCTCAAGCTCATCAGGGAACCCTCCGTCTGGAGGAAAGAGGTTCACGCCCATCCCGACAATTGCCCAGAGGAAGCGGCCGCCTTCGATTGCGGCTTCGGGAAGGATCCCGGCAACTTTCTTGCCAGCTATGAGCACGTCATTAGGCCATTTGACTGCGGTGACCACCCCGGCCGTGTCCAGAAGCGCGCGGGCGACCGCGACGGACGCAGCGATTCCCAGAAGTCCAGCCTGTTGGGCCGGGAAGTCGGGCTTAAGGATTGCCGAGAACCAGAGCCCGAAGTCGCTGTGGGAGAACCAAACCCTGCCGAGCCTGCCCCTGCCCGCGGTCTGCCTGCGTGCGACAATGACTGCACCGTCGGGGGCCCCGGATCTGGCCATGTCGCGTGCAACAGTGTTTGTTGAGTCAACCTCGTCGAAATACCTGATGTCAAGCTTCTCCAGCATGCTCGATTTCTTGCCCCGGCTGGGTCCCGGAGGCGCCTCTTCTGGTCACCTCGACTTCAACGTAGTCCATGGGTCCGCCGATAGGGGCGTGGGGTTTGCGAACTCTCACCGTGACCTCCTTTACAGGATAAGCGGAGGCAATTTCGTCCGCCACCGTACGGGCCGCCGTCTCGATGAGGTTGAACTCGCGTTCCTCCACAATCTCGCGCACGAGGGTGTAGACATCCACATAGTTGATGGCCAAATCGAGGTCGTCAGTGTTCGAACAGGCCTGAAAATCCCCGCGCATGTCGACATCCACCTCGAACCTCTGCCCGAGTTCCTTCTCGGCGGCAAACGCCCCGTGGTACGCGTAGAAGATCAGGTTCTTGAGTGTGAGTCTGTCAGACGGCATTGTCATCCCCCTTTTCCTGCCATCCCCTGACGATCGCGTCCGTCATCCGCGCCACCCTCGCCATCTCCCGGACATCGTGCACCCGAACGATGTCCGCGCCGGAAGCAATGGCGCAGGCCACTGTGGCCGCTGTCCCGAAGAGCCTTTCTGAGACTGGAAGACCCAGTACCTTCCCAATGGTGGACTTGCGGGACGTCCCCACCAGGATGGGACGGCCCAGGCTCCGAAACTCGGCAAGACGCGCGAGGATCTCAAGGTTGTGTTCGGGCGTCTTACCAAAGCCTATTCCCGGATCAATGATGATGTTACATGGCGGAATGCCTTGCTCTTGGGCGTACTTGATCCTCTGATCCAGGAATTCGTGGATCTCGTGGACGACCGAGTCATAATGGGGGTTGATCTGCATGTCCCTTGGCCGGCCTTTCATGTGCATCAGGACGACCGGGACACCGTACCGAGAGATGACTGATGCCATGTCGCCTTCGCCAGCGAGTGCCGTGATGTCATTGATCATGTGCGCGCCGAGGTCGAGGCATCTTCTTGCAACCTCTGCCTTGTAGGTGTCAACGGAAACCACTGCGTGGGTCTCAGAGGTGAGCGCCTCGACGGCCGGGGCCACACGCGCAAACTCCTCTTCAGAAGACACGGACTCCGCACCAGGGCGTGAGGACTCACCGCCGACGTCGATTATGTCGGCACCGTTCTCGAGCATGGATAGGGCGTGGCGGACAGCAACTGCAGGGTCCTGGTAGCGGCCGCCGTCTGAGAATGAGTCAGGGGTCACATTGAGGACGCCCATGATGTATGTTCGCTGCCCGAAGGTGAACGTCCTTCCCCCCACGGTGACCGAGGGGAGAGGAGAGTCCAGCTTTTCAAGGACGGACTCGATCTCGGATGCAATCGCAGGGAGGCCGAACGGCTGCCGTTTGAGAGTTGCTATTACCTCACGAAACTGCCGCTCGGTCCCAATCATTAGGATGTCACACGACTCAACAGCAAGGTCCGCCGCTCTGAGGGGCAGAGCGGCCTCGCCGCCTTTGGAGAGCATCTCCTGCTTGATGATGAGCGCAGCTCTGATAGGCACCTCGTAGAGGCGGACAACTCGGAAGATGCCTTTGTCCAGCATGATGCGGATTCCCTCGCGTCCGGCGCCGATCGAGCGCATCTCGGCCTCTAGTGCCTCTCGCGAGTTCAGTGCGAGCACCCGCGCGGAGACGCCCACCAGACTACGCGGCGTCGGGAGCCCCCGCCTTCAGGCGTGAGGAGGAGACGCCGCTTCCCCCTTTCTGGGTATACTCGTATCCATCGGCTTTTTGAAGCAGCCGCAGGTACTTTGGATGCACGTCGAAGCCGTTCAACTTGAAGCTCGGCCTATGCCGGACGGCTATCCGACCGGTACGGCTGTCTAATGCCGGGCGACAGGGCCTGGAACTGGCACGCATCCCAGGGTGTCATGACCTGAATAACGCAGCCCGATGGCCTTTCGGCCGATGAGCTGAGGCTGGTCAGCTCCAGGCTTGCTTACCGCAAGCCTCCGGCTTCAGCCGTGGGGTAGCTGACTCCTCATGCTATACCCAGGGCGGGACTCCAGACCCAGCCCGGGTCTATCTGCCAGCTCTTCGGCCATCAGTGTGCGCCCAGCCCGCCGCGCGGGCAATGGCAAATGAGATGCCTGAGTCCACCACATGGTGGAGGAAAGTGCCCACCACGACTACTGCAAGGATCGTCCCAGCAGCCAAGGACTCTCCAGCAACGCCCGCTCCCCTCATCTGGTTGAGAGGAATACCGAGCACTACGGCGACAACAACCACCGCAACCGCCTCAGCCAGCGCATGAACGGGCGCTGTGAGGGTGAGTGCGAACGAGAAACTCCGGCCGCGGGCGACGACCGCTCCCCCGATCCACCCCCAGACTGCATGCATCAGCGCTCTCGCGCCGATCATCAACCCGAGTGGGTTGAGGCCATAGGTCATCAGGAACCCCAGCCCTGAGCCGACCCCTACGAGCGCGGCCACGGATGGACTGACAAGCATGGCGAGCATGACAGGCACGTGGGAAGCGAGGGTCGCTGAAAAAGGCGGGATGAGGATTCTGAGATAAGTCCCGAAAGCCAGAGGAATGAGTAGGGCGAAAGCTGTAAGGACAGCTCCGAGCACGATCTCCCGGGTTTTCATGGGAAAGCCTCCGTTTCTTGAAAGGCGTCCTGCAGTCTCATACTATGGCCCGGGGATCTGTCTTGTCAAGTGTCATGACACCCACCCGGCCCTGGTGTCCAGACGGGACCTACTCTCCTCCGATATTCTCGAGAACCCGGTCGATTATCGTCTCCCGGAGCTCATCCCGGTCCTCTATCCTCGCTTCCACAATCGCCCGGATGTCAGCCACAAAAGCTGTATCCTTTATGGCGGCGAGGTTGATCTGTATGTTGAATATGGCCCCACCCATGGCAGTGTCGAGCAGGAGAGCGGCAACGCCAACATCACTGGCGGCGTTGGAGTTGCCTCGCTCCGCTACCACCCGGGCAAGTCTCATACCTTCCGCCGCGACTTCCAACACCTCCAAGGGTGTCCTGACCGCGCCTTTCAGAGCAAGCTGGATCGCCTCGCGCCTTGCCTGTTTCTCCGTGTCAGTGGACTTAGGGAGCCTGTAAGCCCGCATCACACAGTTGAAAGCCGCGGTGTCCTCATCTGCCAAGGCGAGCAAGCGCTCCCTGAGGGCGCATGCCTTCTCTCTGACGTCTGTGAGTCTCGCTGCCTCGGTCTGCTGGATCGCTTCCTTTGGAGTAAGACCCGCCACCATTGAGACGAGCGCCAACCCCATCGCTCCTGCAACGGCAGATGCACTCCCACCTCCAGGCGCGGGCGTACTGGCGCCCAGTTCCCCGAGAAACTCTCGAAGTGCCATTCCCGCGAACGACATCTCCTGTACCCTCCCAATCTGGTTCTCAAGCCTGCTGGGCCACGGCCCCGGCACCTTATCGGATGTGGGCTAGAAAGCACGGTCGCCCGATGGGGCACTCCCCACTCGCCTTCCGTCCTTCACCACTACGCGCCCGCCCTTTACAACATCAGTGACACAGTTCACACCTATCTGGAATGGAAGTGCATCGAGTGCAGGGACGTCAACAACTATGAAGTCTGCCGGCCGGCCTGGACTAAGGCTTCCCGCTCTATCCCCTCGCCCGATCGCCCAGGCGGCGTTCACTGTGGCTGCGGATACAGCCTCGGCTGGGGTCATCTTCATCTCCAGACACGCCAGAGTCAAGACGAACTGCATGGATGGCACAGGGGACGTCCCGGGGTTGAAATCAGTGGCCAGAGCTACTGCAACCCCTCGATCTATCATTCCTCTGGCATCAGCGTACCTGTCAGACATGAGAGTGAACATGGTCGCTGGGAGCAGCACCGCAACTACGCCTGCTTCCGCAAGGCGGTCCATCCCGGTCCGGGATGCTGCGGCGAGGTGGTCCGCGGACACGGCTCCCAGGGAGGCGGCCAGTTCCGCCCCGCCGATGGGGTTTATCTCGTCTGCGTGGAGTTTCGAACGGAGGCCCAGACGCTGAGCAGCGAGGAGCAGACGTTCCGCCTGCTGGGTGGAGAACACCCCCTCCTCACAGAAGACGTCGCAGAACTCCGCGAGGCGCCTTGATGCCACTGCCGGGAGAACCTCTCTGATGATAAAGTCCAGATACCCTTCGACATCTCCTTCGAACTCCGGGGGCACGGCGTGGGCAGCGAGGAGAGTGCTCACTACCTCAACTGGATGCTTGCAGGAGGCCGCTCGGAGGACCTCGAGTTGCTTGAGTTCAGACGTGAGATCCAGGCCATACCCGCTCTTCGCCTCGAGAGTCGTAGTCCCGTGGAGAAGCACGGTGTCGAGTCTCTTGGTGGCAGTGGCCTGCAGGTCTTCAAAACTGGCCTTGCGGGTCGCCTCGACAGTGCTGATGATCCCGCCTCCTGCGGACAGGATGTCGAGGTACTTGGCCCCTTGTATGCGCATTATGTGTTCTTCGTGGCGCGTGCCAGCGAATACGAGGTGGGTGTGGGCGTCCACAAACCCGGGCAAGACGGTCTTACCGGACGCATCGATGATCTCGGGGCATCCACGTGGTTCCCGGGAGAGCACTTCGCGCGTGGGTCCGATGTCTACGATGCGTCCGTGGGCGCACGCGATAGCGCCGTCGGGAATGATGCCCACCCGGCCGAGGTCCGTGCCGCGCCGGGGGCCGGGCGGCACGCCCTCCGGAGCGCACGTTGCTAGCTCGGCAGCGTGAATTAGTAGTAACTCAGAAGGCTCAGTCCTCATCCCATATCTTTGCCTCCAGAATCTGTCCTGAGGAGAGCTTTGGAAGCTGTAGGTAGAATGCTGCTGAATCGAGAATCGCGTCGAGGGGCATGAGGCCTATGAGTTCGGTCTCCACGATCGGGACGCCGTACCTCTGGGCCTCCCTGCGGACCATCTCGACTGCACGGTGGATAGGGGTCCTCGTGTAGTCTACCAGGTTCATCGAGACCTGCGCGATGTTCCTCTCAGAGAGCATTACCCCAATTGCCCGGACGTGCACGAGCCCTCCACTGCTCCCCCTGACTGCACGGGCGATCTTCCTGGCGATCTCCAGGTCTCCGGTGCCGAGGTTGACGTTGAATGCGATGAGAGGCATGCGCGCACCGATCACTGTTGCGCCTGCGGTAGGGTGCAGTCTGGGCGGGCCGAAGTCCGGATGTCTTTCCGGGGTGTCTATTGTCTGTTTGAGTCCCTCATACTCCCCTCGCCTGATGTCCGCCAGGTTCCGCCGGTCCGGGCTCGTCGCCGCTTCCCCGTATAGGTACACCGGAATCCCGAGTTCCTCTGCAACCCGCTTGCCCAGTGTGCGAGCGAGCTCGACACATTCTGCCATGGTGACTCCACGGATCGGCACGAAGGGCACGACATCCGCTGCCCCGATTCTGGGGTGGCCGCCGCAGTGCGCCTCCATGTCTATGAGATCCGCTGCCCGGGATATCCCAGCGAATGCACCTTCCGTGCAGGCCTCAGGAGGGCCGACGAAAGTGACCACGCTTCTGTTGTGGTCATGATCGGAGGTATGGTCCAGGATCCGGACTCCCGGCGTCTGGGCAATCGCCTCGACTATGGCTGCGACGACCTCGGGTCTCCTGCCTTCACTGAAGTTCGGCACGCACTCGACGACGCGCCGGTCCACGGGCTGCTCACTCATGAAAGCGGGCTCACTCCCTTTCCGGCCTCACTCGGCGCGAGAGGATCTCTCTCAGCTTGACGTGGGTTGAATCTTCGTCGCCCTACCGGCAATTCCTGCACGGGGGATCTGCGGGAGTTGCTTTCCGGCTGGTGGTGGATGTATAATCAGCGCAGGAATTGCAAATGATTTTCATTTAGGTGGTGGCGGATCCATGCCCTGCGCGGAACTACCTCCCGCTGAGCGGATGCTCAAGGCGGCTGGGCACAAACTCACGGAGCAGCGCAGATCCATCCTCGCACTCTTTGAACGGGGCTCGGAGCACCTGACCGCAGCTGAGGTTCATGACGCTGTACGGTCACGTGACCCCGAAATCGGCTTAACAACCGTTTACCGTACACTTGAGCTCCTGTCGGATGTGGGCATTCTGCGACGGGTGAACTTCAACGACGGCGCTGTGAGATACGAGCGGAGCCTGGGGTCCCGAGGGCACCATCACCATCTTGTGTGCATGGGGTGCGGCAAGGTGATCGAATTCGGGGAATGTCAGATTCGCTCCATTGAGCAGAGGCTCGCCCAGGTCACCGGGTTCAAGATCGAGAAGCACTGGCTCGAAGTGACTGGCCGGTGCGAGGAATGCCAGAAATAGGAGCAACTCTTCAGAGGTGAAGCGGAATTGTCCCATCTCCACATACCGGACGGCATAATCCCTCTTCCCTGGATCGTTCTGGGGTTGGCGGCCACTGCAGTGCTGGTGGCATTCTCAGTGCTTGCTTTGAGAAGGCAGGATCCGGTGAAAGTGGTCCCGCGTATCGGCGTGCTGGCAGCGCTGATGCTGGCAGCCATGAGCCTGCCGATCCCAGTGCTGAACTACCATGTGAACCTCACGGTCTTGGCCGGAATTATCGCAGGCCCAGCCCAAGGCTTCATCGGGTGCCTGATAGCCAACGTGATCCTTGCGCTCACCGGCCACGGAGGCATCACTGTGGTGGGCATCAACACCGTCGTCACGGGAATCGAGGTCCTGGTCGGGTGGGCCGTATGGACCGGCCTTCGCCGTGTAGTGAGGCGCCCCTTCGCCCTGGCCGCCGCGACCACGGTCATCGCGCTTGCTCTCTCCACCACGGCCATGCTCGGCGTCGTCGCCGGGACGCAGATCAACCCTGGACTGGTTCGGCACGCCCACGAGAAACCTGCAGTAGTGAATCTGGAGGAACAGCTCATCGGAGAGCACATTGGAGAGGATCACGGCCCAGAGGACAACCACCCGGATGACCATCCGGACGAGGACGCTCACGGCCCCCTTTCCCTTGGGACGTTCGCTGCTGTTGTCTACTCCGCTGGCATGGTTGGATGGGCAATCGAGGCCGCGATCATCGGAGCAGTGGCACAGTTCCTCGCGCGGGCCCGCCCGGACTTGATTGGGGCATTGTAGGCAGGAGGTAATCCTGGTTGGACATTCAGATCCTGGACGAGCTGGCGTGCAACGGTCACACCACGCTACACGAGTCTGCGCCGGCGGCGAAGGTCGTGGCGGCCGGGGCGCTTCTGGCTGCAACGATCCTCGCGGGATCTCCAGGGCTCGCCGTGGCTGTGGTGGTGACGGTTGCGGTCCCCGCGTGGCTGGCCGGCCAGCCCATCCGGAAAACGATCCCGTTTGCACTGTATCCCTTGGTCTTCGCTGCCATCTTCGCCGTGAGCGTGGCCAGGTCCAACCCGTCCCTGGCCCTGTTGGTCGTCATCCGTGCGTTCGCTGCGGGGTTCATCATGATCACTCTGCTGACCACCACCTCGTTTGTGGATGTCTTCGCGCTTCTGGGCTCTGTCCTCCCCGTCGTGGTGGCAGACGCCATGTTCATGGCGTACAAGGCGTTTTTCGTGCTCATGGGAGAGCTTTCCGATCTCCTGGTCACGATCAGGCTTCGAGGGGCAGACAGCGGGGCACGCGGGCCGCGGGCCTTGCTTCGCACGCTTCGGAACTACGGGGAGATCCTGGGTGTGCTCATCCTGCACTCTGTGGACATGACGGAGAGGACTTACAGGGTCATGCAGGTGAGAGGGTATTCCGGACGGATCCGTGTCGAGCCGAGAGACCGACGGTTCAGGCCGGCCGATCTGGCGATCGTCACGTACTCTCTCGGTGTTCTACTGGGGGTGCTGGTTCTGAGATGAAGGCCGACCGCGACACCATCACGACTTCAACTGGCGTGCCGCGCAAACCCGGGGCTCGGGGCGATGGAGACCCTATCGTGCGAGTAAACTGCATCCGGCATGTCTATCCCGACCACACCCAAGTGGACCTGTGCGGGCTGGACTTCACCGTCTCGCGCGGGGAGCGTGTCGCAGTCCTGGGCGCCAACGGGAGCGGGAAGTCCACTCTGATCTATCACCTACTGGGCCTCCTCGCGCCTGTGGAAGGGCAGGTCGCGGTCTTTGGTGAGAACCCCGCCCAGGCCTTCCGGCGCATACGCCACAGAGTTGGAGTCGTGCTCCAGAACGTGGATGACCAGATAATCGGCCCAACAGTCTGGGACGACGTGACATTCACCATACGCAACCTGAACTGGCCCCGGGCCGACATCGAGGCTGCGGGCAACCGTATCCTGGGGAGGCTTGGCATAGCCCACCTGGCCAAGAAGATCCCTCACTACCTGAGCGGCGGGGAAAAGCGGAAGGTAGCCCTTGCCGGGGCGCTCGCAAGCCGCCCTGAGCTCCTCATAATGGATGAGCCATTCACTGGACTGGACCCCAAGGCCCGGGAAGAACTGGTGGACCTTCTGAACCAGGTACACGTGGAGGACGGGTTGAGCTACATCGTCTCCACTCACGAGGTCGACTTCGTCCCTGCCATCGCAGATTACGTCTATGTGCTCGGGAGTCACGGGATCGTCATGTCGGGGACGCCCAGGCAGGTCTTCGCCCAGGCGCCCGCGCTACGTGCCTCTCACATAGGCCTGCCGGCCATCACTGAGCTGTTCGAGCGGCTTCAGAGGGCAGGATGGGATGTCGGCACGCCGCTCACCGCCGCCGAAGCCGAGGCCGAGCTCAGTCCGTATCGATCTTCGGGATCTTGATCCCGCGCTCCGTCGCGGTCTTGCGCGCGAGTTCGTACCCGGCATCCGCGTGCCTCACGACACCGATTCCGGGATCGCAGGTGAGCACACGCTCAAGCCTTTCCGCCGCAGCGTCCGTACCATCCGCCACGATAACCATCCCTGCATGGAGTGAGTACCCTATCCCTACTCCTCCGCCATGATGGAACGAAACCCAGGTCGCGCCGGAAACGGCGTTCAGAAGGGCGTTCAGCACGGGCCAGTCGGCGATGGCGTCGCTTCCGTCGGCCATCCCCTCGGTCTCTCGGTTCGGAGATGCTACTGATCCGCAGTCCAGATGGTCGCGGCCGATCACGATGGGGGCCTTGATCTTGCCCTCGCGCACCAGGCGGTTTATGATCCTGCCGAACTTGGCCCGCTCACCGTATCCCAGCCAGCATATGCGGGCGGGCAGCCCCTGGAAGTGGACGTGGTCTTGGGCCATCTTGATCCATCTGACCAGGTGCTCATCTTCGGGGAACTCGTTAAGCACGACCTCATCGGTCACATGGATGTCTGCAGGATCCCCCGACAGCGCCACCCAGCGGAACGGGCCTTTCCCCTCGCAGAAGAGCGGGCGGACATACGCCGGCACGAATCCCGGGTAGTCGAACGCGTTGGAGACCCCCGCAATCTTCGCCTGCTGGCGCAGGTTGTTTCCGTAGTCGAATACCACTGCCCCGCGCGCTTTCATCTCCAGCATGGCTCTGACCTGCGTCGCCATGGATTCGTAGGACCGGCGCTTGTACTGTGCCGGGTCCGACTTCCTGAGATCCTGAGCCTCTGCCAGCGACAACCCTGAGGGGACATAACCCTCCAGGGGGTCGTGTGCGGACGTCTGGTCAGTCACGAGGTCCGGGATGATCCCCCGTCGCACGAACTCGGGGTGAGTTCCGGACGCGTTGCCCAAAAGGGCGATGGACCTCGGGATGCGACGTTCCAGAGCTTCTCGGGCCATGGCAATGGCCTCGTCCATGGTCTCTGCCATCATCTCACAGTAACCGGTGCGGAGCCTCCGGTCGATTCTGGCCCGGTCGACCTCGACCGCGATCACAACACCTTCGTTGAACGTTGCTGCCAAAGGCTGAGCGCCGCCCATCCCCCCGAGCCCTGCCGTGAGAACTAGCCTGCCGCGAAGGGAGCCGCCGAAGTGTTTTTTGGCAGCGGCGGCGAAAGTTTCGTAGGTCCCCTGGAGGATTCCCTGTGTGCCAATGTATATCCAGCTTCCCGCAGTCATCTGCCCGTACATGGTCAGGCCCATCGCCTCAAGCTCCCAGAACTTCTCCCACGTTGCCCAGGCGGGGACGAGCATGGCGTTGGAGATCAGGACCCTGGGGGCATCCGCATGGGTCCGGAAGATCCCGACCGGCTTCCCGGACTGCACCAGTAGCGTCTCATCGTTCTCGAGCTCCCTCAGGCACCGGACGATCGCCTCAAAAGCAGGCCAGTTGCGCGCGGCCTTCCCGGTGCCACCGTACACTATCAGATCGTCCGGGCGCTCGGCGACCTCTGGATCCAAGTTGTTCATAAGCATCCTGAGGGCGGCTTCCTGCTGCCACCCGCGGCATGAGATTTCGCGCCCCCTTGGCGCCTTTACAACTCTGGACATCTGCCTTCCTCCTTGAGCCTGGTGTGGCATGTCATACCTGCGGGCCAGCTGTGTCAAGCTACTCCAGTGGCCCGGCGGCACTTTCGACCGCCTCGAGGATCTCCCCGGATTCGATCATATTTCGGACGGTCTCAATGTCCGGGCTTATGGGACGATCGTCCTCGAGGTGTTCCACCTTGGACCGGACTGTCCGGTGCGCCGCGCCCGTGCCGGCGCCCGGCTCGAGGGGCGCCAGGAAGTCTATGCCCTGCGCGGCGCAGAGAATCTCAATCGCCAGGATGTTCGCAACGTTCTTCCGGATCTGCGCGGCTTTGCGGGCTGCGATGGTTCCCATGCTCACGTGGTCCTCCTGGTTCCCGGAGGTGGGGATGGAGTCCACCACAGCCGGGGAAGCCAGTATCTTGTTCTCAGAGACCAGCGCGGCCGAAGTGTACTGAGCGATCATAAGGCCCGAGTTGAGCCCTCCGTGCTCGGTAAGGAAAGGTGGGAGCCCGGACAGATGCGGGTTGACCATCCGTTCTGTGCGGCGCTCGGAGATACTTCCGATCTCGGCGAGGGCGATTCCGAGGAAGTCCAGGGCCATTGCCACGGGCTCACCGTGGAAGTTACCGCCGGATATGACCTCGCCGGTCTCGGCGAAAATGAGGGGATTATCGGTCGCGGAGTTCATCTCCCGCTCGATGACCCCCCGGGTGAAGGCTATTACATCCCTGGCCGCCCCATGTACCTGTGGGGCGCACCTGAGAGAGTACGCATCCTGAACCTTCGGGCAGTCCCGGTGGGACTCCCGGATCCCGCTTCCCCGGAGCAGCCTGATGAGGTTCCGAGCGGACGCGGTCTGCCCGGGGTGAGGCCTCGCCCGGCCGACTCGCTCGTCGAAGGCGGCGGTGGTTCCGCGCAACGCCTCCAGGCTCATGGCAGCAGCCACGTCAGCGACCTTTGCCAGCGTGGTGGCGTCCGACACACACAGGGCCCCAACAGCCGTCATCACCTGGGTGCCGTTTATGAGTGCTAGCCCTTCCTTGGCCCGGAGTGAAACCGGCGTGATGCCAGCGCACCCCATCGCATCACCGCCGGAAAGGGTCTCACCCTGGTACCTTGCCTGCCCTTCGCCGATGAGCACAAGCATGGCGTGAGCAAGAGGCGCCAGGTCCCCGCTTGCCCCGACGGACCCCTGCGAAGGGACTACGGGACAGACTCCGGCGTTCACCATTGAGATTAGGGTCTCGACTACTTCGGGCCGGACCCCGGAGTAACCACATGCCAGCGCGTTTGCCCGCAGCAGCAGGACGGCTCGGACCACCTCATCTGGCAGAGGCTCGCCCACCCCGCAGGCATGGGACCGAAGAAGGTTCACCTGAAGTGCGGCCCGGGCATCGGATGGTATGCGCACATCGGCGAACTTGCCGAACCCCGTGGTTATGCCATAGACCGCCCGGTCGTCCCCGAGCAGTGAGTCCACCACCGAGCTGGATGCAGCCATTCTGGACGCCGCACCCGGCGCGAGAGATACGGGGGCGCCCTGGCGTGCCACCGCCCGGACGTCCTCGACAGTCAGACTCTTCCCATCTACACAGACTTGCACTCCGGTCCCTGCCTTCTGTGAAGCCACCGCTGCTTCATCCGTCATTCTCCGTGGCGGCACAGGTAGCCCGCCTCGCCGAGGGCCCCAACGATGCGCTGCAGTGTTTCCTCGTCTCGCGCCGTGATAGTGTGCAAATGGACACCTTCCGTCAGGACGGAGAGAGGCCTAGCTCCAGCGCCGGACATCTTCGCCATGAACTTCCTGACGTCCTCCCGGGATGATAGCGCAAGGGTCCCCTTGAGCTCGCCATAGAGAGGGTGGTCCACCAGGACATCCTCAACTGTGCCGCCGAGATCGACTATGAGCTCGAGTTCTCCTTGCGTCCCTTCCGGGCCGTGACAACACGCGACCAAGGTCCTGCAACGCTGGCTGGCCCGGGTGGCGCGGGGTATCAAATACCCCTGGGGAGTCGCAACTATGTCGGCGCCTGATGCGCGGAGGAGGGCTATGTCGGAGACTATGATCTGCCGGCTCACTGAGAACATGCTGGCCAGGTCCTGTCCAGTCACGGGCCCGTTCCGTCTGGTGAGTACCTCCAGTATCCCCCGGCGTCTTTCGTCACCAGTCATTGGCCCCAGCCTCGCCCTTCTAGATTTAAGAGTGATCTGGATCGTCAACGGTCTTCCAGTCCCGAACCGGGCCGGCCATGGCCCAGAGGTAGTAAAACTGGTACCCGGGAGCGCTCGCTGCAGTGTGGTACCCACAGGGAATTGCCGAGACCGACCCGTCCTCCACCACTTTGACATGGTCGAATGACCCGTCAGCCGCATAGACGCGCTCGAATCCGAAGCCTCCGGCAGGGAGGCTCAAATAGTACCGAACTTCCTCAAGGTTAGCTTCTCGCTCGCTCGTGGTGTCGTGTTTGTGTGGAGGGTAGGTGATCCAATTCCCCTCGGGACCGAAGACCTCGCCGAAGAAAAGCCGGCGCGCGCTTATGTTCGGCCCGATTATGGTGTGCACTTCCCGCCGAAAG
Organism: Bacillota bacterium; assembly: GCA_024655925.1. Classification (NCBI taxonomy): domain Bacteria; kingdom Bacillati; phylum Bacillota; species Bacillota bacterium. The sequence continues at coordinate 22,401 of JANLFS010000004.1, forward strand.
TTGCCCATGCCTGATGTGGAGACCTCCACGTCGTTCGGATGGACAACCTGGGGGATACCGCCGGGACTCCCAGGCGCGGCCGCGAGGGCAATCAGGAGAGGTGTCTGGGCGGCAATGGTGAACCCGATACCGGCCGGGATATACGCGGCCGATGCCTTGCCGTCGAAAGGTGTCGACCTGTCTCCAAGGCCCGCCCATTTGAACCCAAGGCAAGTGATGTCGCACTTCCCGCCCATTATGACCAGGGCCAACTCCTCAGGCGTGCCGACTATGACCTGTTCGCTCCCTGAGGGGAGCGAAACCAGCCCGAACCTGAGGAACTTCAGTCCGTCCCTGCCGGGAGACACGAACTCCCTATAGACTCGACCTGGCATCCGCTCAGCGAATGGTCCCATGGCCAATTCCCCCATATGGGACAATTCGCCTCAAGGAACCGCAATCCTCCTCGACCGAACGCTTGCAGGTGGCAACGGGTTTTCGCTGCTACCCCCCTAAGTACGCCTCCCTGACTCTTGGGTCATCCGCCAGTTCCCGAGCAGGGCCGTGCAACACGATCTCTCCTGTCTGAAGCACGTAACAGTAATCGGCTATCCCCAAGGCCATGTTGGCGTTCTGCTCCACAAGGAGTATGGTGGTGCCCGCGCGGTTAATCTCAGTTATGGTCCGGAATATCTCCCTGACGAGAATCGGGGAAAGGCCCATCGACGGCTCATCCAGGAGCATCAGTCTGCCACGGGTCATGAGGGCGCGGGCAACTGCAAGCATCTGTTGCTCCCCGCCGGAGAGCAAGCCTCCGAGCTGCCCCAGTCTCTCGCGGAGCCTGGGGAACATGGAGAACACTCTCTCCTGGTCCTCGGGGATCCGCTCCCGGTCACGGCGCGCGTACGTCGCCAGCTTGAGATTTTCGCCCACAGTCAGGTTCGCGAATATCCCGCGACCTTCCGGTACGTGAGCAATCCCCGCCTCCACAATCTTATGGGCGGGGAGTTGGGTGAGTGACCGGTTGTCGAACACGACCGTACCTGCCGACGGCCTCACCATCCCCGAGATCGCCCTGAGCGTTGTGGACTTCCCTGCCCCGTTCGCGCCTATAAGTGTGACTATCTGACCGCGTCTGACCTCGAGCGAGATCCCACGAAGCGCACGGATGCCGCCGTATGCGACCTCAAGACCCTGGACGGACAGGAGAACGTCAGCCATCAGGACGCCTCCTTTCCGAGATAGGCCTCGAGCACTCTGGGGTTCGACTGGATCTCCTCCGGGGTACCTTCAGCTATTGTCTCGCCGAAGTCCAGGACGAGTATCCGCTCACAGATCCTCATCACCACGCGCATCTGGTGTTCGATCAGGAGGATCGTGAGGTTGAACTCCTTCCTGATCCAGCCTATTGTCTCGATCAGCCTATCAACCTCCGCGGGGTTCATCCCAGCCGCGGGCTCGTCCAGGAGCAGCACTTGTGGATTGGAGGCGAGGGCCCGGGCGATCTCCAGCCTTCTCTGCTCTCCGTATGGGAGCGCCCTGGCCACGGTGGAAGCATACTGCAGGAGGCCGAAGGTCTCCAGGAGCGAATAGGCCTTTTCGCGGATTCTGTCCTCCTCTGCCCGGAACCGCTTGGTGCGGAGAAGCGCGTCGATGATGCGATACCGCGCCTGGGAGAAGTGCCCTATCCTCACGTTGTCGAGGACCGAGAGGTCCCGGAAAAGACGGATGGTCTGGAAGGTCCGGGCGACACCCATGGATACTATGTCCGAGGACGGTCTTCCCACGAGGCTCTTGCCGAGGAACTCTATCTCCCCTTCAGCCGGCCGGTAAACGCCGGTAATAAGGTTGAACACGGTGGTCTTCCCGGCGCCGTTCGGCCCGATCAGCCCCACTATCTCCCCTTGCTGGAGGGTCAAGTTGAAACCTGATACAGCACGAAGCCCCCCGAACCTGTGCGAGAGGCCGCTAACGCGAAGCACCGACAAGTGCCCCACCCTCCTTCCGCGCAGGCTGTCTCTCCTCGGGCGGGATGAACCACCTGAACTCCCGTAAACCCATGATCCCAGTTGGCCTTACCAGCATGAGTGCAACTAGCATCAGCGGACCGACCACCCACCGCCACACGTTGAGCGGGCGAAGGAGCTCAAGAAGCACAGTGTACACAGTAGCGCCCAGCACAGACCCGGCGATACTTCCGATCCCGCCCAGATAGACCATGACCAATATGTCAGTGGACTTGCGGATGTCGAAGGTCCTGGGGTTGATGAACTGAATGAGGTGTGCGAATAGGGCGCCCGCTACTCCGGCGAAGAACGCGGCTGTAGCGAACACGATGATCTTGGTCTTCCGCGTGTCCACGCTCACCAAGTTGGAGGCCACCTCGTCCTCGCGGATTGAGAGAACTGCCCTGCCGAAATTGGAGTAGATCAAGTTCCGGATCAAGTACACCGAAAGCCCGGTCCAAAAGGCGACATAGGTGAGACTCGTCAGCCGGTTCATCCCCAGAAACCCCCGGGGCCCCCCGAGCGCCTCGATATTCTCAAGAAGGCTCTTCACTATCATGCTGAAGGCCAGGGTGACTATGGCAAGGTAGTCACCGCGGGTTCGGAAGGACGGGAACGCAACGATGAGGGAAGCTGCAGCCGCCATGATCCCTCCTGCCAGAGTGGCAACGGGGAAAGCCAGGAGGGGGAGGCTGTTTCGGAACCACCATACCGTCACGATGGAGGCTGTGTAGGCCCCGATGGCCATGAAGCCTGCATGCCCCACAGAGAACTCTCCCATGTACCCGTTTACCAGGTTCAGGCTGAGAGTGAGTATGCTGTTGATCCCGACATACATGAGCACTTGGAGAATGTACATGCTCACAAGCCCGGACTTCTCCAGTCCGTAGGTGCACGCAAGGCCCGCCAGAATCAGCACAGATGTGCGCCAGGACTTGATCCCCACCGGATGCACCTCGTTTCCGCGTTCACTTGGATCATACCTTCTGGGCAGTCACTCTGCCCAGGATTCCGGTTGGACGCACTATCAGGACGATGAGAAGGACGGTGAACGCCACAAAGTCTCGGTATGTGGAGGATGGTAGAACCGTGGGAGTGAACACCTCTATCATCCCAAGGATATATGCGCCGAGCATCGCGCCTCGAATGTTACCTATCCCTCCCACCACAGCCGCAATGAATGCCCACCACCCGATGCGCACTCCCATGTAGGGGTTGATTATCGGGTAGGCCTGCGTGTACAGGACCCCGCCCGCCGCCGCGACCGCCGACCCAATGGCAAACGTGATGGAGATTATCCTGTCCAGCGGCACCCCCATCAGAGGTACGACGGTCTTGTCGTAGGAGATCGCCCGCATCGCCATGCCGGTCATGGTCTTTCGAACCACTGTATCAAGGATCAGCATGAGCAGGATTGAGATTGCGATTATGAGCAATTGAAGCCCTGACGTAGTCAGCGGCCCGACACTGAGACTGTCTGTCGGCAGGAGGGGGGGCATTCCACGGGCAGCAGGTCCCAAAGTGGCCAGAGTGAAGTTCTCGAGGAAGAGCCCGACGCCCAGGGCAGTGATGACCGCAGACACTCTGGGCGCTGTGCGGAGCGGCCGGTAGGCTACTCGCTCTATCAGGACAGCAAGAGAGGCGGTGAGCACCATGGTCACGGCCATGGTGGCAGTGAACACAGCCCAATCGGGGAGAGTCCCCGAAAGGAGAACCCCCGCGCTGAAGAACCCTATGTAGCACGCAATCATGAATATGTCGCCGTGGGCGAAGTTGATCAGCCGTAGGATCCCATAGACCATTGTGTAACCCAATGCTATCAGAGCATATACGCTCCCAAGCTGGATACCGTTCAGGATCTGCTGGAGAATGAGGTCCAACTCGCCATCCCCCCGATGGTCTTAAGTTGACCCCGGCCCCGTGTCATGTAGGACCAGGGTCCGGGGTCATAGTCCGGTCCGTGAGCCTTGAGCCCGGCTGATTGGCGGCCACGGGTCCTCGCCGGTCATGCTTCACCCAGCGGCCTGGGTAAGCCTATGGCCCTACGTTCGCGAAGTACTGGAACTTGCCGTCTTTGATCTGGAGGATCACGGCACTCTTCACGGGGTCGCCGGTACCTTCGAACCTCATGTTCCCTGTGACACCTTCGTACAGCTTCATCTTGGAAAGCCCCTCGCGCACCGCCTCACGGTCCACTCTGCCAGCGGTCTTGAGGGCGAGGAAGAGCATGCCGAACGCATCATATGTAAGGGCAGCAACGTCGTCGGGCTTCTCCCTGTACTGCTTTTCGTATGAGGTGATGAACTTCTGGGCGACGGGGGTGGCGATGTCCGGGGCGTAATGTGTGCTGAAGAAATGGCCTTCCATGTCACGCCCACCGAGCTTGATTATGTCAGGGAAGCCCCATGAATCGCTTCCGAGGATGGCCCCTTTGTACCCGAGCCTGTGCGCCTGTTGTGCCTGGAGCGGGACTTCACTGTAGTAGTTCGGCAGGAACAGCACCTCGGGATCAGCCCTTCTGATCCTGGTGAGCTGGGAAGAGAAGTCCTGGTCACCGGTGGTGTAGCTCTCGTACGCCACCACTTTGCCGCCGTACTCCTCGAAGGACTTCCGGAACACCTCGGCGATGCCCTTGTTGTACTCACTGGCAACATCATAGAGGACTGCCGCCCGAGACGCCTTGAGGTTCTCACGAGCGAACTTCGCGCATACGACTCCCTGGAAGTCATCGATCATGCATGCTCTGAAGACGTACCGCTTGTTCTGGGTCGTCTTGACGTTGGTGGACCACGGGCTGATCATCGGGACTTTCGCGTCTTCAGCGATCTGGGCCGCAGGGATGGCGTTGCGACTGGCGTTAGGGCCTATCAACGCCACGACCTGGTTCTGCGTGATGAGCTTCTGGGCTGCTGCTGCGGCGGACTCCGCCTTGTCTTCGTTGTCCTCGATGACGATCCTCACTTCGTACTTCACGCCGCCGACTTCCGGGCCACCAGATCTGTTGATCTCCTCCACCGCCATCTCCGCCGCGTTCCTGCAGGACCTTCCCACCACCGGGATGCTCCCGGTCAGCTCGGCGTTGACGCCGATGATTATGGGTTTCGCTCCGAACGATACCGAACTCGAGACGGCCACGAGCAGAAAGATCCCGAACATGCTGAGCAACCGTTTCACCTGTCCACTCCCCTTTCTTCCCGTGTTTGGCGTTAAGCTGGAGGTACGATTATGCATTCGTGTATCAATAATTTACCATGAAAGGAACATCTCAGTCAACAAAGCAAACCCCGGCATCAGTCTGTGATGCCGGGGTTTCTTTCACTTATCTCGCCCTATCTACGCCGGGCCGGCCTTCCGTGCCCTCCTACGCGGGCGCGCCTTCAGGGTTCGTCTTGGTGACGTCGCGCTTGGCCCCCACGTGGCGTTCATCGATGGCGGCAAGGGATGTCCTGGGCCCAGATTCCCCGTCGGGCTGCTCCTCTGAGCGTTTATCCTCGGGTGCGTCCCGGCCTTCGAGAATCCGGTCGAGATCCTCGCCCTCAACAGTCTCCTGTGCCTTGAGAGCCTCCGCGAGCCTCGTGAGTTTGTCGACGTTCTGAGAGAGAAGCTCATGCGCTCGGGCGTAGGCTTCCTCGACGATTCGGTGGATCTCTTCGTCGATCTTTGCGGCAACTTCCTCACTGTAGTTGCGGTCACGAGATATGTCGCGTCCGAGGAACACCTGCTCCTCTTGGCTCCGCCCGTAGGTGAGGGGGCCGAGGTTGCTCATGCCGTACTCAGTCACCATCTTGCGGGCGGTCTTGCTGGCACGGTCAAGATCGCTCTGTGCGCCCGTGCTTATCTCGCCTATCATGAGCTCCTCAGCGACCCTGCCTCCCAGGGCCACGATGATCTCGTTCATTATCTCGGTCTTCGTGGCATACCGGTACCTCCGGTCGTCCTCCGGTACCATCAGGGTGTACCCACCAGCCCTGCCGCGGCCGATGATTGAGACCTTGACTACGGGGTCCGCTCCGGGGATGAGCCGCGCAACCAGTGCATGCCCTGCCTCGTGGAAGGCGACGAGAGTCTTCTCGCGCTCGCTCAGGATCCGGCCTTTCTTGGCTGGACCGGCCACGATCCGTTCAATGGCCTCGGCGGTCTCTTCGGCGCCGATTTTCTTCTTGTTGCGACGCGCGGCCAACAGCGCAGCCTCGTTCAGGACGTTCGCCAGGTCCGCCCCAGTGAACCCAGGGGTACGGCGGGCGAGCGCCCGAAGGTCGATGTCCGCCGCAAGGGGCTTGTTCTTGCTGTGGACTCTCAGGATAGCCTCGCGGCCGGCCTGGTCTGGAGCGTCCACAACAATATGCCTGTCGAACCGGCCGGGACGCAGAAGTGCCGGGTCGAGGATATCGGGCCTGTTCGTGGCCGCGAGTACAATGACCCCGGAGTTCGGATCGAACCCGTCCATCTCGAAGAGCAGCTGGTTGAGGGTCTGCTCACGCTCATCATGCCCTCCACCGAGGCCCGCGCCACGCTGCCGCCCTACCGCGTCGATCTCGTCGATGAATACGATGCACGGCGCATTCCGCTTGGCCTGCTCAAACATGTCCCGCACGCGGCTCGCGCCCACACCCACAAACATCTCGACGAAGTCAGACCCGCTCACGCTGAAGAAGGGCACATCGGCCTCGCCGGCTACTGCCCTGGCAAGGAGGGTCTTCCCTGTCCCCGGTGGCCCGACAAGCAGGATCCCCTTGGGGATACGTGCCCCCAGCTCGATGTAGCGCTTTGGGTGCTTGAGGTAGTCGACAATCTCCTGAAGTTCCTCTTTCACCTCTTCGACCCCGGCGACATCCTGAAACGTTGCCCTGCCCCGTTCGTCTGTATGCAGCTTCGCGCGGCTCCGGCCGAACTGCATCGCCTTATTCCCGCCGCCCTGGATCTGGTTCATGATGAAGAAGAACACTGCAACCAGAAGCACAATGGAGATGAGATTGGGCACCAAGGCCACCCACCACGGCGCCGGACCCTCAGGCTCCATCGACAACTCAATCCTGGACGCGAGGTCAGGGTCATTGCGGATGTCTTCGATCAGGCCTTTGACGTCAGGGTAGAACAGCTTGAACTGCCGGCCGTCAGAGAGGGTTCCCCGTATTGAATTCTCTCCGACAATCTGAAGCTCAGTGACCTTGCGCTCCTGCCAGTACTTCATGAATTGGCTGGCGGTTATCTCATCGGGACGCGCCCTATTCATGAACAGAGACTGTGTGATAGAAACGGTTATCAACCCGAGTAAGAGCCAGAGGGCAAGGTTTTTCATGAGTTTGTTCAACGGCAAACCTCCTCCCGCCTGGGCATAACCAGTGCTATGTGAAACCTAACAAAGGCAATACCCTCAATGCGCCAACTCATTATAGCACAGCCCCCTATACAAGACAAACGAACGGACCGGTCAGGGCGTTCCTCCGAGGCCTGTATCTCCGCGTTTGAACCCGGGTAAGATCCTCCGGATGGGCCGAGCAGGACTGGCGGACGCTGCAAGCGAACGCTCATATACTAGTATGCCCCCAAATTGGCAAACTATGGGGCTAACCGACGAACGGACGCCCGGGGGCGCTCGTCTATCGCCAGGATCCCCAAGCATTCAAGGAGGTACCCGCATGTCCAATCGAAATAGGGGACGCGGATGGTTCGCGGCCGCAGTCATGTCGGCGATCATCATTTCATTGGCTGCCCCCGCATCAGCCGCGCTCCCTTCTGAATCACATCGCATGGCGGCGCTCGCCACGATCTGGGCTGAGGCCCGTTTCGCCTTTCCGTTTTGGGATCAGGTCCCCGATCTCGACTGGGACGAGGCTTTCCGCGAGTATATTCCCAAGGTCGCTTCAGCTCAAGACGAGATCGACTATTACAGAACCCTGCAGAGGTTCGTCGCCCTGTTGCGCGACGGCCACTCAAACGTGTTTCCCCCTCCAGGCGCTATGCAGGGCCTAGATCGGCCTCCGCTCGGGTTGGATTGGATCGAGGACCAAGTCGTTGTGGTGTGGGCTGCAGCGGTCCCCGAGATCATCAAGGCCGGGATCGAAGTAGGAGACAGGATTCTTGAAGCAGACGGCAGAGACGCAGTCGAATACATGCGGGACTAGGTGGCCCCCTACATCAGCGCCTCCACAGACCGCGATCTCTTCAAGAGAAGCTGCCGCGAACTCCTGGTGGGACGGGCCGGGACCTCCGTCGCTCTGACGATCTCCGACACGGCGGGGCAGGTCCGCCAGGTCAACCTGACGCGCAGCTCCCAGGTGCCGCCGGACCTGCGCCCGGTTCCAGGGCCGAAGTTGTCCAAGAGGGATCTCGGGGGAGGCATAGTCCTGGTTGAGCTGTCCACGTTCGGCGACATGAGCGTAGCGCAGGAGTTTAACAGGGCCTTTCCGGGCTTCCGAGGAGTGCGAGGGCTCATCATCGACCTCCGTAAGAACGGCGGAGGCGACACCCCGATCGCAAACAAGATCCTCGCAAGACCGATCGCGGTGCCGGTCTGGGGCTCGTCCAATTGGACGGCCAGAAGCTACGTTCCAGTCTACCGCGCCTGGAGGCGTGAAGAAACCTGGATAAAGGGCAGAGGGGATGTCGTCTTCCCCGCCGGGCTGTTCGGGCAGTATCATGGGCCCCTGGTCCTCATCGTGGGGGAGGACACGTTCAGCGCGGCTGAAGACTTCGTCTCGGCCCTCAAGAAGCAGGACGCGCAACCCTAGTGGGATCCCCGACCGGGGGCAGCACAGGCCAACCCTTGGGGTTCCCGCTTCCGGGCGGCGGTTCGGCCAGAATCGTCGTCACGAGAGACCTCCTGCCTGACGGCAGGCCGCTGTCTGGCAACGGCATTCAGCCCGACATAGTGGTGTATCCGACCATCGCTGATGTAGTGGCAGGCAGAGACCCCGCGCTCGAACGGGCGGTTGAGGAGATAATGGCGCTGCGCTGACACGGAACCCCCCGGCGCGTGGCCCGGGTGCCTGAAACACCCTTGACGCCGCGGGAATCCGGGCGCCTGCGCCCCGGGGCACCCGGCGTCAGGCGTGCGACGCGATTTGAGATTACCCATCTGCCACGCGCTCGCACGCGCGCTCGCGGGCGAGCGCCAGGACACGCCTCGTCTGTCCGACGACAGGCGCGTCTCGGCCTGCGCGCAGGCCCGCGACCCAGATCACCCGGTCCCCCGACAGAACCACAGGGTATGACGACCGGTCGCGTCTGGGGATCTTGAGATCGGAGAAGAGGTCCGAGAGTTTCTTGGTCCCTGCCATGCCGAACGGGGCCATCCGATCTCCCGAGCTCCAGGGCCTTGCGCTCAACTCGCCCGGAAGTTCGTCTTGATCGAATACGGCCCATTCTGTTCCGATATCATCGGGGTCACACCGAATGTCCCCCAGCCCGCACCGGGCGAAAGCAGCGCGGGCAACCGCGGCCAGACCCTGAACCCCTTGGGCATCAAGGTCTTTTTCCCGTCGCTCTTCCCCATCTGTCTCATCCACTGCCGCGAGGATCGCCCAACCAAGGTCGGAGAGGACCGTGATTCCAGGCACAGCAAGCCGGACCCTGGGAAGCGGCGCGCCGGGACTTGAGCCCACCTCCTCTGCGCCTTCCGGCGGTTCCCTCAACTCGAACACCAGCCGGTCATAGGTCAGGGTAGCCTGGACCCCTCGGGGCAGGTCCACGGAATCTCCTGCGGTGCCCAGACTGAGCAGGCGGATGAGGTTGCCGATGTGGACGTGGTAGAGGTCGCGCCTGTCCCCAGCCACCTCAGCGAAGCAAAGGTTCAACACTCGGGCGAGTAAGGATGCGGGGAGCGCGGAGGCGAGGTCTCTGGGAAGAGACCCAGGCGGTAAAAGCGACCGGAGATGGGCCAGTTTCTCCCGGGCAAGAGAGGTGAGAAAAGCGTCATCCTCCGCAGCCGAACATGCCAGCCGTTCCAGGGCCTCTCTGATACCGGAGTTGTAGCGTGCCTCAAGAAGCGGGAGGAGTTCACGCCTGATCCGGTTCCGGGTGTATACAGTCTCCTGGTTGGATACGTCCTGCCGGGGTGAGAGCCCCCGCTCGCGAAGGAACTCCTCGATCTCAGCACGGGTCACGTGGGCAAGCGGCCGAATCACGGAAAAGCCGCCCTGCAGAGGGCGAACAGGGGGAATCCCGGCGAGCCCACGGACCCCGGTCCCTCTCACAATCCGCATGAGCACAGTCTCTGCCTGGTCATCCAGGTGATGTGCGACCGCGACTCGGGTGAATCCCAGGGACCTGGCAACCTGGGCGAAAAAGGCGTACCGCGCTGACCTGCCCGCTTCCTCTACCGATGTTCCGAGGGATCGGGACAGTGCCGCTACATCCACCTGGTCAACTGTGGAGGGGATCTTAAGACTCTCGGCAAGGTTTCGGACATACTGTGCGTCCTGCTCGGCATCGGCCCCGCGAAGCATGTGGTCGAGGTGAGCGACATGCAGACGGAGCGCCAGCATCTCACGGAGATCCGCGAGACACACGAGGAGAGCAACGGAATCCGGGCCGCCCGACACTCCTACGACCACGCCATCGCCCCGTTCCACCATCCTGTGGCGGCCCAAAGTCTCCCTCACTTTCCTGACGAGGTCCCCCACTGCCAGCACCTCCGGTATTAGCATGCCGCATACAGGGTGGACCTTTCAACACAGACTCTGTCTATCCTGCCATCGAGAGATGGAGTCCGGGTATGCTACTCTCACCGCCAACCGGAATGAGCCTGGCTGTCAGCACGGTCATGTCGTCTGCTGGGTTCACCCTCGCCTTCTTCGAACCCTGAGCCCAATCCAGGATCGCCTTCGCGGCGTCGGAAGCCTTGTTCCCCTTCGACTGTTGAACCGCCCGGATCAACCTCTGGTCTCGGTCGGCCATGTCTCTCCTGGCCTCGATCACCCCATCGGTGACCATTATCAGGACATCGCCCGCACGAAGGGCCCGCTTGAACCTGTTGACCGGCATGGGGGCCTTCACTCCCGCTGGAAGCGACGGGGCGCCCACCTGGACCACTTCTTTGCCGTGCTTTATGAGGCTGGGGGGTGCGCCGGCCTTGACCATCTCGACTTCCCCGGTGTACAAGTCGACTACTGCGAGATCGAGGGTGGTGAAACTCTCATCCCGCGACCGGAGGAGCATCAACATGTTCACCGCCTGGACCGCGAAATCCACCTCGAGACCGGTCTCGAGCAGCCTGGCCAGAGTCGCGGCGGCAGCCCCGCTCTCCTGGGACGCTCGAGTGCCCACCCCCATCCCGTCAGCCAGGATGATGGCCATTCTGCCGTCTCCGAGATTCCTCAGAAGGTGGGTGTCGCCCGATACCTCCAGGTTGTGGCGGGCGATCTTGACCACCTCTGTTTCCAGATCGTACTTGCGAGTGGGAAGAAGCCTGATCGAGCACTCGGTGAGTTCGCCAGCACCCCCAACGGCGTGGGGACAGCAAGCGCTCCAGACTGAGAGTGGGCGCCCCACCACCCGCGCCACGATGGGCGCGATGGACTTGACGCACTCACCATCTCGTTGGCAGGGCCTCTTCCACATCCGCACTTCGAGTGCCTCTCCGCCAGAACGGGACACGCTCACCCTGCTGACACTGATGCCGAGCCTGCCAAGCCTCTCCTTTATCTCCCTCTCAATGTCCTCCTCGAACCGAACTCCCACTCCGATGTCTTCAGACATACTGTTGAGAGCCCGCGAGACTCCGTCCATCTGAAGCGAAAAGACCTCCGCCGCCGCGCTGAGGCTGAACCCGGCGCCGCTTCCTGCTTCTTGCCCCACATGAACCCTCGATCCGGCGCGCAGAGTGCATCCGGCCACCTCGTTTGCGGCCTCCACCAGCGGGCCTGTCCTCGCACACCGACCTGTCAAGGCCGCGGGAAGATCCTCGGGCTTCACTTCCCCATTCAACTCGAACAGGGCAAGAACGTCCACCAGGTCGCGGCAGGTCTTGAAGAACAGATCGCCCCAGCACGTGGAGTAACGAGGGCAACCACTGCACGCCCTCTCGCGCACCGAAGACACGATCTGTGCCACCCTCATGGGCATCGAGCCTGTGGGCCCAGAGCCCTCGACCTCCAGCAGCCAACGACTCCGCTCTGAATCGGGTTCCCCAGTATTCGCAGCTGCCCCGCTGTGAACCCGTCCTTGCTGTCCGCGGGATATCTCGTGCGCGGCCTCTCCGCTGCCAGCACGGCTTACTCCGACCGCGAATGCCTCAGCCAGCTCTCCAAAGGCGTTCCCCAGTTCAGCCAGGCGCTGGGAGATGATGTAGTGAACACGCTGGGTGTACGCTCTCTCTCGCCGTGCAGCCTCGACTGTGTCAGGAACGAACCGCGCTGCACTCGAAAACAACCGTCTGGGTATAGCCAAGAACAGGATCATGGCCCCGGCCGCCTCAATGAGTGAGCACGAGAAGGCTGCCTCAGAGGAGAATTGAAACCCTACCACCACCGCCGACAGGACAAGAATGAAGCCGGCCACTGCCCGCCCCTGCCCACGGACGGAGCCAACCATGAGGCCTGCAAGAGCCAGAGCTCCCATTGACAACACGGACCCAGTCCGTGACATGGAGAGAACCAGCCCAAGCGCAGCGCCGCCCACCGCGCCGGCTCCGGGTCCGGCGACGAACCCGACGAAGCCTGACGTGAATAGGGCCGCGATTCTGCCCGGGGATACACCGAAGACCGACAATGAGTCCAGACCGGCACAGATTGCAGAGAGCCCTATCAGAAAGCACGTCGATTCCATCGCCGTCTGAGCCCGCGACATCCCCCGTCTCGCGTATGCTAGCGTGGCCGGGATGACGAAGGCAGAGGCAATCCCGGCCACCGCCGATTCTACCAGGGCAAACGTAGCGGTATCGATCCCCGAACCGAGTAAGAGTTCAGACAGTACAGTCCCTGCGAACGAGCAGATGAGCACGGACGCCCCAACCGCCCACGACGCCTGTGGCGCTCGTTCCTCCACCAATTGATTCCTGAGCGGTTTTCGCATGGGGAAGAAAAGCACTGAGGAGACTCCGAGAGCCAGTACACCAGATCGTCCCCGGAACACCCATGATGCGGCGAGCGCGCCGGACAGGGTGGAGAGCCCGGACGGGATTCTCCACGCCACCAGCGAAGAGGCTACTGCAACAATCCCGAAAGGCACATATGCACCGAATAAGACTGCCGACGCAGCAGCGAAGCCGACCCCGGCGAACAGCGCGGATCTGGCGGAAAGGAGATGCCTGAGAGACAACATGACATTCAGCGCCGAGCGGACCGCGCCCCGGTAGCCTGTCCCCTGCCGGCGCACGGGTCGAGGTCCCTTGGGTTTGAGCCTCACGCCGTTAGTCCAGCGGACTTGCCCACTCTTCCTGCTGTAGGCGGGTATGCCGTCCCTCGACGCCACGCGTTCCACCCCTCTGCTCTCATGCCTGCAAGAAGCAAAGATTCAGAGCAATTGTAGCATGGGGCGACGCGCAAACCTTGTAGATTCATCTAGACGCCATGCATAGAAAACCCGGCAAAAGACCTGCAAAAAAGCAGGGTGACTGCACCAGATCTTGCACCGGCGCAGCCACCTCACGGAAGGGGACTATCCGCGCCTGCGAGTGGCATCGAGGAAGAGAAGAATGCCGACGACTATCAACAATACGGGAATCAAGTGGGCGGTTCCGACCCGGAAGAAGTAGAGCCCCCGAAAGATGTTAGGTATGCATGGGAATCCGAGGCGGATGAGAGTTATGCCAAGGTTTCGGGCCAGCCAGACCACGCCTATGATCAACAGCACCAAACCGAAGAAGACTCTGTCTCTCACGCCTTTCACCTCACAACCTCAGATGTGAACGGCAAGCCCCATCGCAGCCTCGGCCGATTCCATCACGGTCTCGGCGAGCGTTGGGTGGGCGTGTATGGTGTGTGCGACATCCTCGATGGTGAGCCGGTTTTGGACCGCCAGGGCCAGCTCGGCTATGAGGTCGCTCGCATGAGGTCCCACTATGTGTCCACCGATGACACGCCGTCCGGACTGTTCCGCAAGTATCTTCACGAACCCTTCCACTTCCCCCATGGCCACTGCCTTCCCGGAGGCGGCGAACGGGAACTTGCCCACGACGTAACTGATGCCGGATGCCCTGGCACCGACCTCTGAGAACCCGACCGTCCCCACCTCGGGACTTGTGAAGATGCAGGAGGGGACGGAGTGGTACTCCATCTCGGTGTCTCGGCCGGCGATATTAGCCGCAACCACAAGCCCTTGCGCGGATGCAACGTGGGCGAGAGGGTTCTTGTTGGTCACGTCACCGATGGCCCAGATGCCCGGCTCGGACGTGCGCAGGCGCGAGTCCACCACGATCTCTCCGGCCGGGCCGAGTTCCAGCCCAGCCTCGACGGCCCCGGAACCCCCGATGTATGGCTTTCGTCCCATGGACAGGATGACCTTCTCGGCCCTGAAGACCTCTCCCGTGTCGGTCTTGGCCTGGACCAGCCCATCGGAGACGTCGACTTCTGTGATCTTGGTGGCGGTGTGAATCTTGATTCCGCGTTTCTGGAAAGATGCTGCGATCACACTAGCGACATCCGAATCTACCATCGGCAAGATGGTTGGCATTATGTCAACCATGGTCACCTCGGACCCGAACGTCCGGAAGATGCTTGCGAACTCGCACCCGATGACTCCTGCACCTACCACCAGAATGCTCGACGGGATCGAGGTGAGCGATAGGACTTCTTCGGAAGTCAAGACGTTCCGACCATCGTGCCCGAGCATCTTGGGGGCGATGGGCACAGACCCAGTAGCTACCACGATGTTGCGGGTCTCTACCCGGCTCAGGCTGCCGTCCGCCGCCTCTATCAGGACTGCCCCAGGGGTGTCGATCCTTCCTCTCCCCGAGATCACGTCGACCTTCCACTTCTTGAGGAGAAACCCCACACCGTTCCTGAGTCTCGCGACCACCCGGTCCTTTCTGGACATGACTCTCGGGAAGTCGATGTCCACAGCCGGGATGGATATGCCGAATTCGGCCCCGCGCCGGGCGTCGGCCACCATGTCCGCAGTATGAGCAAGCGCCTTGGTGGGGATACATCCCCAGTTCAGACAGGTTCCGCCGAGATCTGCCTTCTCCACCAGGGCACACCTGAGCCCATACTGGGCTGCACGGATAGCACAGACGTACCCACCCGGTCCACCGCCGAGGATGACCAGATCGTACATGCACAATATCCCCCTTGCCTGTCCCGTTCTACATCCTTTGGGTATTCTAGCTACCGCCCTGCGGTTCCTGCCTGCGCAGACCCCCGGGTCACGCTCCGGGCGGAACCGCACACCTCCTGCTCGATCTCCGCTGATCGCTTCGCCGCAGCGTGGATCGCAGCCTGGAAAGTGGCAGCTACGTCAAATGAGCGGAGAACGCGGAGGCCTTCGAGGGTAGTGCCCCGGGGCGACGCCACTTGGTCCACGAGGTGTCCGGGTTCCTGGCCGGTTTCCGCCATCATCCTGCCTGCACCAAGTAGCGTCTGTATTGCGAGCTGTCTGGATACATCCGGGGGCAACCCCGCGGCCGACCCCGCTGCCTGCATCGCATCGACAATGTAATAAATGAAGGCTGGGCCGCTCCCGGACAACCCAGTGACTGCGTCGAAGTATGCCTCGTCCACTTCCCAGACCTTGCCCACCGATGAGAACACGGAACACGCCACATCTCTGGCTGTGTCATCTGTCCCGGCGCCGAGGCAAATCGCAGTCGCTGACTCACGCACAACGCATGAGGTGTTGGTCATGGCCCTGACTATTCGAACATCCGGCCCAAGCTTGCCCGCGATGTATGTCGTGGGGATCGCGGCGGCGAGGCTTATGATCACGTGGCGTCGTTTTACGTGGGGCGCACACTGCTCGAGCGCGATCCCCATGTCCTGGGGCTTGACAGCCATGATGACAACGTCCGCGAAACGGAAGACGGTCGCTTTGGACATCGTGGAGCGGACCCCCCACCTATCTACGACCTCCCGGAGTTTCTCAGACCTTCGCCGGCCGTTCACCATGACATCGCCGGGCTCGAGGAATCCCCCGCTCACAAGCCCTCGAACCAGAGCCGAAGTAATGCGCCCAGCCCCCACGAACCCGATCTTCATATTCAGTCCCTTCATGCTGTGCCCAACTCCGTCCTTTCCGCCCCGGAAAGCAAAAACGCCCCTCGCCCGTAAGGACGAAAGGCGTTGCTTCCGTGGTACCACCTTGCTCGGCACGCCATGCCGGCGCGCCCTCTGCCCGGTACGCCCTGCCCCCAACCGGGGGCACGGGTTATACCGCCCCGCATGCTAACGGGCGGGCGCCGGCCAGGCTCATCGCCTGCTGCTCCGGGGTGGGTTCTCCCGGGTGCCCGGTGCCTTCCTCACAGCCATTCGGGAGGCTCTCTGAACCGCGCCCGGCCGGGGTACTCTTCCCCATCATTGCATTTAGCTCCTGTATTGACCATTATTATACGGCTCGCGTTCCCCGACGTCAACAGGCAGTCGCCCGGGCAGCCTCGGTGACTGGCAATGCCTCAGATGGGTTGTCACCTCCCATACCACCAAAAAACGCCGGTCAACTCAGCTACTCGCGTGACTGGGGGCAGGACTTTCGGCGCGTATGCTGAATACAATTGGGTGCGGGGCATCGCGGACCAGGCTCCGCTCAATCTTCAGGGGGGTGGACAGATGTCCGAACTGCGTAAGACGCCTCTCTATGACGCCCACGCGGCACTGGGAGCAAGGCTGATCGATTTCGGAGGATGGGCCTTGCCGGTGCAGTACACCGGGATCCTAGATGAACACAAAGCAGTCAGAGAGCGCGCCGGCCTGTTCGATGTGTCCCATATGGGTGAGATCGACGTCGAAGGTCCGGACGCGCTCCGACTTGTCGATCACCTGGTGACAAATGACTGCTCCGGAATGTCCCTACACCAGGTCATCTACACCCCGATGTGTTATCCTGACGGTGGGGTAGTGGATGACCTCCTCGTCTACAAGCTGGCGGAAGACCACTACCTACTCGTCGTAAACGCGTCCAACACGGAGAAAGACTTCGCGTGGGTTCAGGAGAACCTGGGTTCTCTCAACGTACACGTGAGGAACATATCTGCGGAGACCGCGCAGCTCGCGCTGCAAGGCCCGAGAGCCGAAGAGATACTCGGGGCCCTTACCCGGGTCGACCTGCGCTCGATTAAGTTCTTCTTCGCTGTGCCCGACTGCCCGATTGCCGATAGAAAGTGCCTCGTGTCGCGGACAGGCTACACCGGTGAAGACGGTTTCGAAATCTACTGTGCTCCTGCGGACGCCGAGCATATCTGGAACGCGCTGTTGGATGCCGGGAAACCTCTAGGCCTTTCTCCCGCTGGCCTGGGTGCGCGCGATACGCTTCGATTCGAAGCATGTCTTCCCCTCTACGGGCACGAGCTTTCGCCCGACATCTCGCCTCTCGAGGCGAACCTCGGGTTCTTCGTCAAGCTCGGCAAGGACAGTTTCATCGGCCGCGATGCACTCTTGACCCAGAAGGAGAGGGGGCTCGCCCGCAAGCAGGTGGGGTTGGAGATACTAGAGCGAGGGATTCCGAGACAGGGGTATCCGGTGCTCG
The DNA here is from genome assembly GCA_024655925.1 of Bacillota bacterium. NCBI lineage: Bacteria > Bacillati > Bacillota > Bacillota bacterium. The sequence continues at coordinate 40,001 of JANLFS010000004.1, forward strand.
CGGGAGACACCGTCGTGGGCCACGTCACATCTGGTGCCCACTCGCCCACGTTCAACCGCGGGCTGGCGCTCGCTCTGGTGCCAGTAGAACACGCTCGAGCAGGAACTGAGCTCGCCATCGACATAAGGGGCCGTGCGCACAAGGCCGTGGTAGTGAAAACCCCGTTCTATAAGAAGGCGTACAGGAAGGAGTAATGACAGAATGGCCAGCGTCGTCAAGTTTACCCGGGATCACGAGTGGGTGCGCGTAGAAGGTAACACTGCCGCCGTCGGCATCACCGAACACGCAGTGCATGAACTCGGAGATGTCATCTTCGTAGAGTTGCCTGAAGTTGGCCTTTCGGCTAATCAGGGCGAAAAGCTCGCGGTGGTCGAATCAGTCAAGGCTGTCGCTGACGTCTTCGCCCCGGTAGGGGGAGTTGTAACTGGTGTCAACGATGCTCTGACAGGCAAGCCCGATCTGCTCAACGAGGATCCGATGGGCGAGGCCTGGATTGCAAAGCTCGAAATAGCCAATATGGGGGAACTGGACGGCCTCATGGACGCTGATGAATACGAGGCGTTCCTGAAGGAGGAAGGAGACTGATGGGATCTCCCCACAGGTACATCCCCAATACCGAGAAAGACATCGAGGGGATGCTCCAGGACATCGGCGTGTCCGGTGTGGACGATCTGTTCTCAGACATCCCACCCGAGTTCAGGCTGGACAGGCCTCTCGATCTGCCTTCCGCTCTGTCTGAGCAGGAGCTGATGGCTGAAATTTCCAGGCTTGCTTCCAGGAACTCAGCCTCAGACGCCAATGCATCCTATCTCGGAGCTGGAATCTACGACCATTATGTGCCGAGCGTCGTGGATCACATCCTGAGACGTGGCGAGTTCTACACCGCATATACTCCCTACCAGGCTGAAGTGAGTCAAGGGACGCTCCAGGTCATCTTCGAGTACCAGACTATGGTCTGTGAACTCACGGGTATGGATGTCGCCAATGCATCTCTCTACGACGCGGGGACCGCTGTGGCGGAGGCTGCCATTATGGCGTGCTCGGCCACGGGGCGGAAGAAGGTGCTGGTGACACGCGCCACCAACCCAAGGTACCGAGAGGTCCTCGTCACTTACGCAAAGCCCAGGGGTATAGAGATCGTATTGGTGGACTACTGCCCAGCGATGGGTGTGACCCTGGCCGAGACCGTGGCCCAGTATGCTGGGCCAGGCGTGGCGTGTCTAGTTGCACAGAGCCCCAACTACTTCGGGTGTGTAGAAGACATGGAGTCCTTGGGCTCGGTCGTCCACTCCTCCGGTGGGTTGTTCGTCGCAGTGGTGAACCCCATCTCACTGGGCATTCTTGCCCCTCCCGGATCCTACGGGGCCGACATCGCCCTCGGTGAAGGGCAGGCGCTCGGGAACCCCATGAACTTCGGCGGGCCACTTCTCGGCTTCTTTGCCACCACTAACGCCTTGATAAGGCGGATGCCAGGACGCCTCGTGGGGCAAACTCAGGACTCATCCGGCAGGCGCGGGTTCGTACTGACGCTTCAGGCGCGGGAGCAGCACATAAGACGCGAAAGCGCGACCTCCAACATCTGCTCCAACGAGGCTCTGTGTGCCCTTGCCGCCGCAGTCTACTTGAGCCTCATGGGGCCGGGAGGGCTCAGGCGTGTCGCGGAACTCTGCACCTGGAAAGCCCATTACGTCAGGGACCGGATCGCGGCAATCCCCAACTACGAGATCCCGTTTAACGGTCCGTTCTTCAATGAGTTCGTGGTGAGGGCGCCCGGATGCCCTGTCGACCGCAACCAGGCTCTCCTACGAAAGAGCATCATCGGCGGCAAGCCTCTGCGTGGGGACTATCCTGAGCTTTCTGGGTGCACGCTCTGGGCGGTCACTGAGAAGCGCACCCGCGAGCAACTTGACACCCTCGTCCGGGAACTGGAGGTGTTGGTCTGATGAAAGGCCCCCAACCCCTCATTTTCGAACTGAGTGCCCCCGGGCGTGCCGCGGTGGATCTCCCCCAACCGGACGTGCCCACCTCTGATCTATCGACGCTGTTTCCTGCAAAATCACTTAGAGTTGACCCGCCGGGCCTGCCTGAGGTGAGCGAGGTCGACGTGGTCCGGCACTTCGTGAACCTGTCGCAACTCAACCATGCAGTCGACACCGGGTTCTACCCTCTCGGGTCCTGTACGATGAAGTACAACCCCAAGGTCAACGAGGACGCCGCAAGGCTGCCAGGCTTCACCGGTCTACACCCCGCGCAGCCCGAGTCTTCGGTGCAGGGTGCTCTGGAGTTGCTCTACTCTCTCGGCCGCTATCTGTCGGAGATCACAGGAATGGACAAGTTCACCCTCCAACCCGTGGCCGGGGCGCACGGCGAGATCACCGGGCTCTTCATCATCCGGGCCTATCACCTGTCCCGCGGAGAGCACCGCACGAAGATCCTGGTGCCGGACTCCGCTCACGGCACCAACCCCGCAAGCGCTGCTGGCGCCGGAATGCAGGTTGTTCAGGTGAAGTCCGATTCTTCGGGCAATGTCGACATCGACGACCTCAGGGCGAAGATTTCTGGCGAGGTCGCCGCCCTCATGCTCACCAACCCCAACACTTTGGGGCTCTTCGATGAGCACCTCAAGGAGATCAATGAGATCGTGCATGGGGCAGGAGCACTCCTCTACTATGACGGGGCCAACGCCAACGCTATCCTCGGTAAGTCGAGGCCTGGGGACATGGGGTTCGACGTGATACACCTGAACCTTCACAAGACGTTCTCCACGCCTCATGGAGGGGGTGGGCCGGGTTCCGGGCCGGTCGGGGTCAAGGAGTTCCTCGAGCCATTCCTTCCCACGCCCCTCGTTGAGTTCGATGAGGCATCCGGGATGTACCGGTGGAATTACGAGCGGCCCCAGTCCATAGGGCGCGTCCACTCATGGAACGGCAACTTCGCGGTCATGGTTCGCGCTTGGGCCTACATCCGATCCATGGGCCCCGACGGGCTTAGAACCGCGTCCGAACATGCCGTGGTCAACGCCAACTATGTAATGCGCAAGCTGATGCCGTTGTTCGATCTGCCTTACGACCGCCCGTGCAAGCACGAGTGCGTCCTCTCAGGCACAAAGCAGAAGAAAGCCCACGGGGTCCGCACCCTCGACATGGCCAAGCGCCTGCTGGATTTCGGGTACCATGCTCCCACGGTCTACTTCCCCCTCATCGTGGACGAAGCAATGATGATCGAGCCTACGGAGACGGAAAGCCGGGAGACACTCGACGCGTTCATCGAGGTCATGACCAGAATCGCGCATGAGGCGGAGGAATGCCCGGATGTCCTGCACGACGCGCCTCATACAACGCCGGTGGGGCGGTTGGACGAAACACAAGCGGCAAGAAGACCTGTGTTGAGGTACAGCCGAGAGAGCTAAGCAGGAACGGGGTTATCTCCGTTGCTGCCCGGGCGGCGCTCCAATTGCGCCGCCCGCCTCTCTATCATGACGGAGACTGGCATGAGATACCAATTCAGCCCAAGGAGCCAGGAGGACGCGAATTGAGCACAGCTGAGGATCGAGCCTGGTCCATACGGACCGCAAATTTCGCACCTGAGATAGTTTTTGCAAGACCATCCCAGACGCTGACAGTCTCCGTCACAGGCAGTGAGTGCGCCCTCGGCTGCGCCCACTGTGGCGGCAGGTACCTGGTGGGCATGCGCCCGGCGGCAGAGGCCCTGGCTGCTCTCACGTCTGGGGCGCGGACTCCCCGATCCCTTCTCGTAAGCGGCGGATGCGACCCCGGGGGCCGCGTTCCTCTCAGCACTTGGCTCCGGCAGTTGCGGGAGGCTTCCCCCGACGGGGTCAGGCTCAACTGCCACGCAGGGCTCGTCTCAGCCGATGAGGCCGCGGAGATTGCGAGATGGGCAGATATTGTCTCTTTCGACTTCGTTTCGGATCCTCGTGTGATCCAGGAGGTATACGGGCTTTCACGGTCGCCCGAGGACTACATCGACACCTACATGGCCCTGTCCAACCGCGTCCGCACCGTCCCACACATCTGCATTGGACTCGCGGAAGCACTGGAGACAGGTGGATCCCTGCATAGTGGTAACCCTGATTCTGAGATAGGAGCTGTGGAGGCTCTGCGAGGGCTTGTGGACTCCGGCCGGGCCCCGCTCCCGCCCGCGCTTGTCTTCATCATTTTCACCCCGACCCGGGGCACCAGGTTCGAGAGCAAGCCGCCCCCTTCCCTCGCCCTAGTTGGTGCGGTTCTCGCCAGGGCGCGCGAAGTCTTCCCTGACATCCCTATCAACCTGGGGTGCATGCGTCCGACGGGTGACTACCGCACCCAGGTCGATACCCTCGCCATCAGGTGCGGAGTCAACCTGATCGTACAGCCCAGCGCCGGGGCTTTCGATGAGGCGCGGCTGCAGGGACTACGTGTTATCGAGACCTATGAATGCTGTGTGTTTGAGCCGACAAGGTCCCCCGGGGTATTGAAGATCAGAGCATCCTCCGGGACTGCGGCGGCCCTTGGGCTTCTTCCCCTCAAGTCACTCGCCGCCCCAACAACGGCCTACGTAATGGTCGGCGACAAGTGCGCGAGGGACTGCGCCTTCTGCGCACAGGCCAGGAGCAGCACGGATGGAGAGGGCAAGCTGTCTCGAGTGACGTGGCCCGAGGTCCCGCGAGACGCTTTCGCCAACGCGCTTGCCCAGGCTGCGCGCTCGGGGCGGGTCCACAGGGCATGTGCTCAGGTAGTAGGGGGCTTGGATGCCCTGGCGGCCGCGGTTGAGGCAGTCCGATTCCTCCGACAAACGGGCGGAGCAGGATTTCCGGTGAGCGTGTCGTTCAGTGCCACCTCTGGCGAGAAGGATGTTGAGGCGCTTCTGGAAGCGGGGGCCGACCGGGTGGCTCTCCCGTTGGACGCGTGTGAGGCCTCCATCTACCAGAAAGTCAAGGGGCACGATATGTCCAGGGCACTTGAATTGATCCTTCGGTGCGCACGGGCGTTTCCGGGAAGGATTGGGACTCATCTCATCGCGGGGCTAGGCGAAAGCGAAGAGGATCTGATCCGCCTTGCCAGCAGGATGTTCGACGCAGGCGTCGGCGTCGGCCTGTTTGCCTTCACGCCTCTTCCCGGCACCAGGCTTGCCGGGGCGCCGCCTCCAGACATCGGGTCTTACCGTCGTGTCCAGCTATGCCTCTACCTCATGAGACAAGGGTTGGCCCTGGTTGGGGACTTTGATTTCCGTGGAGGGACGGTTCGGAGGATTGCGATCCCTGCTGAGACCGTAATGAAGGCGGCCCTATCAGGTGAGCCGTTCAGGACATCAGGGTGTCCTGACTGCAACCGCCCTTTCTACAATGAACGTCCTGGTGGCACCATGTACAACTACCCTGAACCCCTTGAAGCGCGTGACGCCGAGACCGCTGCAGAAACCGCGCTCATCGGAGTAGAATTGGGAGACTGAGCAGAATGTCGAACGAGAACACGACGGTCTGGAGAATAGTATGGAGCCCGGCGTTGCCCGGGCCGGAGAACATGGCAGTCGACGAGGCAATCCTGGAATCGGTCAAGCAGGGGCTTGCGCCGCCCACTCTCCGGTTCTACACTTGGAGCCCAGCGTGCGTCTCGATCGGGTACTTCCAGTGCGCCGCGGCCTCCACAGACATGGCGGAGATCAAAAGACGCGGGCTGGGGTTCGTCCGCCGTCCCACCGGCGGCAGGGCGATACTCCACGACGATGAACTCACCTATAGCGTGGTTGCGCCCGTCAGCCTGCTTCCGGGCCCAAGCAGCGTGCTCGACACCTACCTCACCATCAGCCGAGGGCTCCTCTCCGGCCTGCTCGCACTTGGGGCACAGGTGGAGCTTGCGCCCCGTGGAGGAGACCGTCCAGGGCATGCCAAGTCCGCGGCATGCTTCGACACCCCGTCCTCGTACGAATTGGTCTCTGGAGGTCGAAAGGTCGTGGGGTCCGCCCAGACCCGGCGGGGTGGGGTCCTCCTTCAGCACGGTTCAGTCCCTATTTCCATGGATTTCCAGCTCCTGACGGCGGTGCTCGGGCTCGAGCCCAGAATGAAAGAGACTCTCCGCTCAGGAGTCGTCACTGTCAGTGAACTGCTCGGCCGGGGAATCGAGCCGCGTGAACTCGGGGAAGCGCTCGCGGGCGGGCTCATCCGTGAGGTGCTCGGAGCCTGTGAACGAGGGGAACTCACAGGGGGCGAGAAGGCCCTAGCGGCGGAGTTGGTGGCTAAGTACAACAGCGATGAGTGGAACTTCGTGCGGTGACGAAGCTGGAGAGTTCCTCGAAGAGCCTTTCCTGGTCTTCACCGAACATGCACATGTGCCTGGAATTGGGTAGGAGTACCAACCGCTTGTCCACAGAGGCCAGGTGGTCGGCAATGTACCTAGCGTCTTCGGGAGGCGCGGTCCGGTCCTGAGCCCCCGCCACTACGAGTGCAGGGGTGGTGACCTTGGCAAGGTTTCGCCTCACGATGGACATCAAACGGATCAGGCTCTCCGCACATACGAGAGGTTTCTGAGTATACGCCACCTTGTTTACGCCGCTCGACACCTCCGGAGGCACCGGGGCGGGCGGGTCATACTTCTGGAAGAACTTGAGTATCGGGAGCAACACGACTCTCGGGTCTCGGATGCGCATGGGCGAGCTGATGACCGCGATCCCGTCCACTTCATGCCTCTGTGCGAGGTAGAGGGCAATCAACCCTCCCATGGAGAACCCCACTACGAAGACGAGGTCGTGCTCGCTCTTCATGCGAACCAGAGCGGACTCGGCGCACCCGACCCAATCGGTGAAACGCGTCCGGCTCATATCCTCCACCGACGTTCCATGGCCAGGCAACCGGGGCGCGTACGCGAAAATCCCTCTCGATGCGAGATGCTCTCCGATGGGCCTGACCTCCGAGGGCGACCCTGCGAATCCATGGATGATGAGCGCCGCAACCCTGCCGTCCCCAGCCGGGATCGTGAAAGTTTCAGCGCCTCTCATCACCTCCGGCTGCATTCAGCGCCCCTCCCGGTCCAGGAATCTCGCAGCGCTCAGTCCGGCGACCTGCCCTTCGCCGACAGCCTTTGCCACCTGATAGGGCCTGCCTACACAGTCGCCCGCCGCGAAGACCCCCGGGACCGACGTCGCCATGTCACGGTCCACGCGTATCACACCCTCCGCCATCTCAAGTCCGTCGAGGAGCCTCTCAACGGGGATTGACTCCCTGATGATGAAGACCCCATCTGCCTCGATGGTCCCGTCTTCGAGCTCCACCCCAGTCACGGTGGATTCTCCCAGGATCGCCCGAACCTTGCTCCTTGTGACCCGGATCTCTGGCTTAAGCTTGGGTGCCCCTTCCGTGCCGGCCCGGTGGAGCATCACGTAGGTTACCTCCGAGCATATCTCTACGAGGAAGTTCGCTTCCTCCTCCGCGTGGGGCGCCAGTGCGATCACCACGACGCGCTTCCCGCGGTAGAGCGGGCCGTCACAGGTAGCACAGTAGCTCACACCCATGCCAAGGTAATCTGCTTCACCACGGATCGTTGCTGCCTGTACAGCACCAGTGGCAAGAACCAGTGTCTTGGCAGAGTAATCACCCGAGGGGGTGAGCAGCGAGAACGAATCGCCGAGGTTGTATATGCCGATGACTTCCTCCTCGATAAGGTTCGCGCCTGTCTTCCTTGCGTGGTCCAGAAACCGCGTGATGAGTTCTCGCCCGGGAATCTTCTCGACCCCGAGGTAGTTCTCAATAGCGGGCGCACGCTCAAGGCTCTGGCTTCCAAGCCTGCGCGAGAGCACGGCCACGGACTTGTTCCTTACCCGGGCGTTCAGAGCGGCGGAGAGTCCCGCAGGACCGCTTCCCACGACCACCACGTCGAACGCGCGCCCTTCCATGGAAACTTCAACTCCTCCTGGTGCAGGCTGCCTCGAGAGTGTTCTTCATGAGCATGGCTATGGTCATGGGGCCAACACCGCCAGGAACGGGGGTTATGTATCCCGCGACCTCCGATGCCTGGGCGAAGTCGACATCGCCCACCAGCCTCTTGTCCTCGAGCCTGTTCACGCCCACATCTATGACAACCGCACCCGGCTTGACCCAGTCGCCCTTTATCATCTCCGGCCTGCCCACCGCGGCAACTAGGATATCTCCCTCGCGGCACACCGCGGGCAGGTCCTGCGTGCGGGAGTGACAGATGGTGACCGTGGCGTGCTCCGCGAGAAGCATGAGGCTCACCGGCTTCCCCACGATATTGCTACGCCCAACGACCACGGCGCGTTTGCCCCGGACCTCGATCCCTGTGCGGTGAATCAACTCCATTATCCCCGCGGGAGTGCACGGGCGGAGACCGGGTTTCCCAATCACAAGATTCCCTACGGAGACGGGGTGGAACCCATCAACGTCCTTCCCTGGGGTTATGGTCTCTATAACTTGGTCCTCATCGAGGTGGTCCGGTAGGGGCAGCTGCACAAGTATGCCGTCGATAGCCGGGTCCTCGTTGAGCGCGCGGACCAAACCCATCAGTTCCTCCTGTGTCGCCTTCTCGGGCAGGGCATGCTCTTCCGAATAGATGCCAACCTCCGCGCATGCCTTCTTCTTGCTGTTGACATACACCCTCGACGCCGGGTTGTTGCCGACAATGACCACGGCGAGCCCGGGGACTCTGCCGTGTGCGGCCTGGTAAGCCTCTACCTCTTCATGCACGGACTGCCGTATGGAGGCAGCAACGGCCTTGCCGTCAATGATCGTCGCGGACATCCAACCACTCCTGTCTGCCGAATTGGCGCCTCTTGTCCATGTTCCGGCCGCCGAACAACATTATACCATCACAGGCTCCCGATAGCACCAGATAGGACGGGCGGGGAGGGTGGTATTGAGATCATTAATATACACCCCTGAGGAATATCGTGATGTTCAATCCCGATGTTGACTCTGTTAATTTGCTTGTTGACATTCTTAAGCCCGCCCCCTATACTAGGAATCGACGACCGGCGGGCGCAACGCGGAACGGAGGTACAGCAATGATCATGATGATCGGAAACGTCAAAGTCGAGATCAAGCGGGTTCGGAAGGGCACAGACCGCGTCGAGCAGGAATACGCCGTCCACAAGGCACTTGCGGAGGCTGAAATGCAGCGGGACAAGGCAATTGCCGATTTCGCCATGAGAGGCGTGATCCTGTAAGATGGCACCAGTACTTACACTCTAGGGGGAGAGGTCCACTATGTGGCGCCTCTCCTCTGACTTTCCACACAGCTCAACTTCCCCAAAGCCCCGCCTGTGCCGTGCGGCAGCACGCACGTTTCGTTCACATAACAACCCTTCCCATCTGGGGTTCTGACACGCAGAAGGTAGGGTGGGTCGTGCACAAGGCCCTCGACGGCATTCCGTTCGGATTCCAGAACCGCCACGTCCAGCCCGGGAGCGAGGGTCCAGGTGACGTCCGAACCGGGATACTCATAGGCCACCGCGCCTTCCCGTGATATTTTGCCTTCCGACAATACGAAAGCAGTCCACCGGTCGCTCCAGCAGAACCTCTGGGAGACCTCTCGGGAGGCCACGGTCACGAAAGTGTCTTCCTCCTCGACGTGCTTCTGGTACTCCTGCACGGACCTAGTCACGATACAGGGTACTTCTGCCCCCTGGAACTCCACTTCGGTTCTGCTCACGACCCTGACCCACTCCGCCGGGGCCGAGACCGCGGTGGCCGGCACGGTTGCCTCATCAGGCACGCGTGCAGGTCTTGCCCTGGCGGCTGCGACGCGCCACGCAGACCGAGCAAGATCACCCCCGCCCTCACTCCAACCTGTGTTCCAGACCGACTCCGAGCGGGTGGTTGCCGACCACACCTCGACGAGTTGCCGCCCGTTCCACGCATATGCGGTGGACACAGTCGCCTTCGACAGTGCACCGACACTCTGATCATACTCTGCCTCGGCGAGAATGAGGGTGGCCCAGATAGGCCCCAGTTCCTGCCCTCCTCCTTCCGCCCCTGGCGCCGCGCCTTCAGTCGAGCGTGCAGGGCGCATATGCACGGCGGAGAGTCGCGTGACCGGTCCAGATTCCACTGAGCCCAGGAGTCTGTAGCCACGGGACGTTTTCGTGTGCAGTTCAATGTAACCCTGATACCTTGACACCGTGCGCGTCGTGGCAATCTCGTTCCCAGGGTCAGGCGTGATGTCTATCTCCAGGCTCACCCCGCCGGTGGCCTGGTCCCCGGCGCCCGATGGCACCGACCAGGTCTGCCTTGCGTACCGGGTTGCCCATACTCCAACAACTAGAACAGCGGTGCACACTAAGACGAGGCTTGCGGCGGCTGCCTGCCTGGTCAACCCGGCTGCGAACCGCTTCCCTCGCACACGCTTGAGACGCCTGTCATGCCTGTGCATAAGCACCCCCCCCCACCTGCGCTCACCACAATCCTACGCAGGCCGCGGGGGCGAGATTCCGGGGATGGACTATACCGCCCGGGGGCTGGGGCTCTCGCTGTCCCTCATCCTCTTCACCAGTTCCTTGAACAGTCTCCCCCTCTCCTCGAAGTTCCTGAACATGTCGTAGCTTGCGCAAGCCGGGGAAAGCAGCACCACGTCACCCGGGGCCGCGACCTCCGCTGCGGTTGCCACGGCCTCGTAGAACGTTCCACGCCTCAGTATCTGGGGCCCGGGCGCGCCTTTGGCCTCTGCAGCCTTCAGGAGCGAGTCCTCGATCTTCCCGGCAGTAACGCCTATGAGCACGGCAGCGCGCACACGGTCAACAGCGACCTCAGCCATTTCGTCAAAAGGCAGGTGCTTGTCGTACCCGCCCGCAATCAGCACAATGGGCCGGTCCAGCGCGAGCAAGGCGGCGATGGTCCGCGCGGGGGATGTGGCTATGGAGTCGTTGATGAAGAGCACGCCCCCCACCTCGCCGGCAGGCTCCAGTCGGTGCTCAACACCTTCGAAAACCCGCAGGGCCTGCCTCATGCTCTCGAAGTCGGCCTCCATGGCGGCGCAGATAGCGATGGCCGCGAGAGCGTTCTCCACATTGTGCAGACCGGGGATCTTGAGATCTGCGCGATGGACGACCACAACCCCGTCCTCATCCGGTGACCAGCGGAAGGTAAGTGCGTTTCCCGAAAGAAACGCCCCCCTCGCCACCGGGTGCCGCGAGCTGAAGAGAAGCACCAGGCCCGGCACGCGCTCCGCCATCGAGGCTGTGGGTTCATTGTCTGCATTGAGGACTGCGTAGTCGTCTTCTTTCTGGTACTTCAGGATGTTCTCTTTGGAGAGGATGTAGTCGTCCATGTCTGGGTGATAATCCAGATGGTTCGGGGTGATGTTCAGCACCGCGCCGACGTGCGGGCTCATCCGGACCGGCTTCAGCTGGAAACTGGAGAGCTCCAGGACTATGAGATCCTCCGCGCGGACGTCCAGGATGTTCTCGATGAGGGGCGTTCCTATGTTCCCGCCCACCAGCACCCGGCGGCCCGGATGCGACCGTCCGGAATCTTTCTGCATGATCAGGCCTGTCAGAGTCGTGGTAGTGGTCTTCCCACTGCTCCCCGTGATGCCGATGATGGGCGCCTGGGCGAGGCTCAGGACGAGCGCGATCTCGGAGCTGAACTCGACTCCTCCGTTCCGGGCTTCCACGAACTCTGGCTGATTGGGGTTGACACCCGGGGAAAGGAAAAGGAGGTCGTGTGCGACCAGGTCATCCAGGTAGCCCGGGCCGAGGGAGAAGTCGACTCCGAGTCCGGACAGAGCTTCGAACGCGGATCCCAGCTCCTCCCGGGTCTTCTTGTCACACGCGGTCACGTGCACGCCGCACTTCACAAGGAACCTGATAAGAGGCAGGTTCGTCACCCCAAGCCCAATGACCGCAGCCCGCCGGCCTCTGAGCTGTGAAAGCACCTCTTGCTGCCTATCGCTCTGCATTCCCAAGACCTCCGGAGCACATCCTACATCCTGGTTCCCAGCACAATAAGGCGCGCTGCGGTTTCTGCGGCGTCCGCCATCAGGCTGCTCGCATTCTCGATGGCCTCGTCCACGGTGCACGGGCCTTTGACGATGGTCATCAGTACGTCTATTCCGTGGTCATATAGCCCCCGTGCGTCTTCTGACACCGACCCAGCGATGACCACCACTGGGATACCCAGCTCCTGCGCGACCCGGGCGACGCCCATCGGGGTCTTACCAAACAGTGTCTGGAAGTCAATGCGGCCCTCGCCTGTTATGACCAGGTCCGCACCTGCCATCTTCTCGCGCAGTCGAGTGGTTTCCACAACAATCTCTATGCCCCTCTTCAGGGTGGCCGATGCAAACGCTACAAGACCGGCGCCGAGCCCTCCGGCAGCACCGGCCCCGGGTATGTCGTTCACATCCAGACCTAAGTCTTCCCGGATTACTGCCGCAAACTTCGCAAGGGCAGCGTCGAGGCGGGCAACCATCTCGGGAGTTGCACCTTTCTGCGGCCCGTAGACGGCCGACGCCCCTTTTGGACCAGTAAGCGGGTTGTCTACATCACATGCGACAATGAACTCCGTATGTGCGACCCTCGGATCCATTCCCGACATGTCCATTCTCGAGAGCCTCTCTAGTTCCGCCCCTCCTGGACCGATGGGGCTACCTGTGGCATCCAGAAGCTTCACCCCAAGCGCCTGCGCCATGCCGGCACCCCCGTCGTTGGTGGCACTGCCCCCGATTCCAATTATGATCCTGGTACACCCCTCGTCCAGCGCAGCCCGGATGAGTTCCCCCGTCCCCCAAGTCGTTGTGACGAGCGGGTTCCGTCTATCCTTCGGGACAAGTGGCAGACCCGAGGCGGAGGCCATCTCGATCGCGCCCGTGGTTCCGTCCCCCAGGATTCCGAAGAACGCTCGGACCGGCTCACCCAGGGGTCCAGTGACCTCCCGTTCGACGATTCTGCCCCCGGTCGCGTCCACAAGGGACCGGACTGTACCCTCGCCCCCGTCAGCCATGGGCACAGACACAACCCGTGCTTCGCAAAACACTCTCTTGATTCCCTTCTCGATCGCCTCGCACGCCTCAGCAGCTGTAAGACTGCCTTTGAACGAGTCCGGAGCGACGACCACACGCAACGGCTTCGACATGAAGATCCCCCCTGTGGAAGTAATGTCCTAGCCTTGAACAGACTCCCCATGCGCAGCATCGGCCGGCCGCAACCTCACCTCGGTCAGGAGAACGGCACAAACCGCCCCCACCGAGACCGTGGCGGACAGCGACAAAAGGGCTGGACGGAAACTGCCCCCGGTGGCATCGAGTATCTTCCCGGCCACCAGAGGTGAAATGATGAGCCCTCCCTGCCACAGCGTGTTGGCGATGCCGATTGCAGTGCCGCCCAGTTCAGGCCCTACGGTCTCGGAGACCATTGTGTTTCTGGGGGTGTCGGGAAAGAGGACAAAGAAACCGAGTGCGGCAGAGACGACCCACAGCGTCACGCCCGTCCCGGGCAAGAGCGCCATCGCAGTGAGCAGGGCAGCAAAGATCCATAGGCCTAAGGCGATCGCGGGCTTCCTGGATCGCAAGACCCGGTCGGAAATGCATCCGGCGGCGGGGCCACCCAGAGCCGATGCGGCGGAAAAGACCATCAGCATGATGCCGGCATTCGCCGCTGAGATGCCCCGGCCGCGGGTAAGTGAGCTGAAGAGCCATGGGATGGACCCTGTGGTCCCCCACATGCCGAAGAATCCCGCAAGGCAGAGAAGGACCATATTCCGGTTCAACATCACGCGCAAGGGCCTAGGGCCGACACGCTGCGTTGAAGGTGAGGCATAGTTCCCCGTCGACCGTTTGGCTTCTGATGCCGGCCACGCGGAAATGGCGGGCCAACCGATCACAAGCAACACACCGGCCGCGGCAAGCCCGGCCCAGCCAGTCACCACAAACCCGCTTCTCCAGCCCAGACGTGCCACCACTCCAGGCACCAGCCCATTGGAGATCATCATCCCAGCGGAGACTGCGGTCATGAAGATGCCCACGGCGGTCGCACGTTGCTCCCGGCCGAAGGAGGAGGATATGACTTTGAGGCTCGACGGGTATATCGCCCCAGCGGAAAGGCCGGAGAGGAACCTCCACGCGAGGCCGGAACCGAAGGTCCTCATCGCCCCGTTTGCCAGGGTGCAGAGGCTCGAAAGAAAGATAGCTGACACCAGAAGCAGCCTGCTGTTCATCCTGTCCGCGACAATCCCTGAAGGGATCTGAGCAAGAACATAGCCCGCGTAGAACGCGCTCATCATCGCTCCAGCCTGAGCCATGGTGAGTCCAAGCTCGTCCCCGGCTCCTTCCATCATCACAGACCAGACGAAACGCACTGTATAGCTGTAAAGGAACGCGGTCCACGCGCTCGCGAGTCCGACGCAACGTTGGCAGTCAGAGAGCTGCCCTTCCGGTCCCAATTGCCGGCCTCCAATCCCATTGTCCTATCCTCGGCCCGATACCCGATGAACCCAGTCCCGGTCCCCTTATTCCACACGGTGCGATTCCCTCCTGCCGGGCATACCAAGCTCCTCCCAGACCCGGGGAATCAGCGCACGAAGGGTGTCGCGCTGGTTGCGGGAAGGCAATTCAATAACCTGGTCGAGCAGGTTGAGGAGAACAGCCCTCACAGCAGGTCCGGGGGCTATCCCGGTGAGCTCGATGACATCGGACCCGTTCACCTCCAAGTCGGAGACGGCAAGAGGAGCGTCCGACTGAAGGAGTCCCGTAGCCCTTTTGAGTAGGCTGTCCACCTCGAGTGCACTGTCCTGATCCCCCGATGCAAGTCGCTTGGCTCGCTCCAGTTGGAGAAGGTCCAGAATATTATGCTTGCCCACATAGGCTGCAAACCGCCGGAAGGTCACATCGTCAGGGTTCGCAGGCAACGACCCTGACAGCCTCACGAGGGATACGGCTCTATCCACAACCGCCCGAGGCAACCGCATCCGGGTCAGAGCCTCCCGCGCGCGCGACGCGGAGTCCGCCGGGTCCTGCCCGGGGGAAGCGCAGAACAGTGCCGCCAATCTCAGTCCTTCATCTGCGGGAACAAGATCACACACAGCGGATGCCCATTCGTATCTGTGCCAGGCAGACCGGCCGGGTTCGGAACTCCCGCCGTGGACACCGCCTTCGCTTCCGCTGTCAGATCCTGAAAGCTCGACGAGTTCTGGCAGGACGTATCGGACCAATCCCGACTCTACTAGGAGCCTCAGCCCTCTCGATGGAGCCGGGGCCGTGAGCAGCTTGAGGAACTCCCCAGTGATTCGCTCTGCCGACACATCGGCAATGTCACAGGCGTGTTCGCGGATGGCCGCCATGGTGGACGCATCCACCGAAAACCCCAGTTGCGCCGCGAACCTCACCGCTCGCAGGAGCCTCAGGTGGTCCTCGGAGAACCGGGAATGAGGGCGTCCGACAGTCCGGATGATCCGTGCCTCCAAGTCGTTCATGCCCCCGTAGGGGTCGACCAGCTCCCCCGTGGATGGGTCGTAGGCCATGGCGTTGACGGTGAAATCACGGCGCGAGAGATCGCCCCGTATGTCGTTGACAAATTCCACTGACTCTGGGTGTCTACCATCCCGGTAAGGCCCGTCCTGCCGGTAAGTGGTCACCTCCACATGTCCGTCTTCAGTTACTACGGTGACGGTGCCGTGGGTAATGCCGGAGGGATACACGCGGTCGAAGGCGTCCGTCACTTCTCTCGGAGTCGCGGAGGTTGCCACGTCCCAGTCACTTGGCTCTCTGCCTTCGATGAACATGTCCCTGACGGCCCCCCCGGTCACGTAAGCACTGTGGCCAAGGCTCTTGAGCTTCTCCACAATCTCCAGGACGTGTTGCGGAACCCTGACTCTTCGCATGCGCTCTCACTCCAACTCCCAGTTCATGCCGGTGCAGGGCCAGTTGAACACTCGCGGCTCGAAGGGGGGAAAGGTATAATCGAAAGGGAACTCCAATCCCAGCCTCTTCGTTAGTAGGGATTGAGACGGCGAAGTCAGTGCCGAAACGGGTGGTTGAATTGGCCAACGAACACGCTCTCACGCGAGCAGTGCAGCCCACATCGAGGATAGGCGAGTTCGAATCCCTCGTCCGGCAGTATCAGAAGCCTGTGTACAGTATAGCTCTCAGGATGACCGGCAACCCCGAGGAAGCGCAGGACCTCGCTCAGGAGGCGTTCGTCCGGGCGTACCGGTCTTTCGACAGCTACCGGCGGGGCACCTCCTTCGACAGGTGGCTCTACCGGATCATCACCAACCTGTACATCGACGAAGTTCGCCGGCGCAAGCGCACCCCGTACGTGGAGTCGTTGGACCAGCGAATCGCCACCGACGAAGGCGAGTTTGAGCGGGAGGTGCCGGATCTCTCAGACAGCCCCGAAGTCGTATTCGACCGGCATCACATCGATGAAAGCATCCAACGCGCGCTGGCATCTCTGCCTCCCGATTTTCGAATGGCAATCATCCTCTGCGACATCGAGGGGTTCTCCTATGAGGAGATTTCCCAGATAATGCGCACTTCCATCGGCACTGTAAGGTCGCGGATCCACCGGGCCAGGCGGGCGCTGAGGGACCTCCTTGCGCCGTATCTTGGGGCCCGTGCTGGGGAGGTGAGCCGAAAATGACGTGCAGCAAGGTCGAGCGCCTGATCTCCGCCTACATCGACCGCGAGCTCTCCGAGGAAGAGAGAAACCGCGTAAGGCAGCACCTGGCCATGTGCTCTGAGTGCTTCGCCATCTACAAGCTGATGCAGGAAGTCAAGTCGGCTCTTGAGTGCACAAGCCAACCTGAGTGCCCGAAAGATCTATGGGACAACGTGGAACTGAGGCTTAGGGCACTGCCGCTTCAGCCGGCAAAGAGGGTCAACTCTATCGCGCACGTTTTCTCTTTCGCGAAACTAGTGGTTCCCGCGGCTCTGGCGGGAACGGCGATCGCAGTTCCCCTCGTCCAGATGATCTTCGGAATCGGCCCATTGGGGGTGACCGCAAACCGGGCAGCGCCGCCCGTCACTCGCTCCGCGCCCCCGGCAGCAGCGTATGTTCAGCCCACAGGGGCTCTGAAGTCGAGAGAAGCTTTGGAGCTAGTGTTGCAGGACGAACCCCTCATGCGGACGGAGGAATTCCTCCGGTGGGTTAGGCTGGAATCGGACCACCCACGAGTAACCTTCGTCACGATGCGAGGTTCAAGATAACAGGAATCCCAGTCTTACAAGGATAGGAGGAGAAAGACATGAGCACCTCGAGCTTTCGCAAGTTCTACCTACCCCTGATCACCGTGGCGATTCTGAGCAGCATCGTCACCTCGGTCGTGGTAGTCTCTTACGTGTTCCCCGAGCGCCAGGGGAACGCTGCCGCGGCGGTAAGCCCGGCGGCACCCGTGTCTGAGCCCCGCAAGACCGCGGTCTTGCCCTCCCTCGCTGACGTGGCTGAGGCCGTGGGTCCAGCGGTAGTCCGGGTGGACACGACCAGGGTAGTGAGCTACGGACCTAGTGTTCCGCAGGATCCCTTCTTCGGGCCTCTCTTTCGTGACTTCTTCAAAGGGTTCGGCGGACAGTACGAGCAGCCCGGCACCGGATCGGGCTTCGTGATCAGCTCGGAGGGGCACATTATCACCAACCACCACGTAGTTGAAAACGCTCAGAAAATCCAGGTCACCCTGCCCGATGGGCGTAAGTTTGATGCGAAGCTCGTCGGATCGCACAAGGCATCGGACGTCGCCATCATCAAGATCGAGGCGAAGAACCTTCACGTCGCCGAGCTAGGGAAGTCATCCGACCTCCGGCCGGGCGACTGGGTGATCGCCATCGGGAACCCGTACGGATTTGAACATACCGTGACCGCAGGCATCGTGAGCGCTCTCAATCGAAGGCTTGGTGATGGCGCAGGCGGGACCCTGTCCACTGGAAACCTGATCCAGACGGACGCCGCAATCAACCAGGGCAACTCCGGCGGACCCCTCATCGACATGAATGGAAAGGTCATAGGGATAAACACCGCAATCCTGCCGTACGCTCAGGGCATAGGTTTCGCCATCGCGGTTGACTCTGTTAGCGACATCCTGAACGACCTAATGGCTTACGGGAAGGTCAAGAGACCGTGGATCGGCATCTGGTACCAGCAACTGACCGAGGATATTGCGAAGCAGCTCAAGCTGCCTGACGCGGACGGGATCCTCATCACTGACGTGGTGGACGACAGCCCCGCAGCCCGGGCCGGTCTGCGCCGGGGGGACGTTATCCGGGAGATGAACGGCAAGAAGGTCACCTCGGAACTGTCCCTGGCAGACGAGATCGCCAAGATGAACATCGGAGACCGAGTCATGTTCTGGGTGTGGAGAGACTCACAGCGGCTGTATGTCTCTGTCCAGCTGGGCGAGACCCCTTCAGAATGACGGACAAACGCAGCGCGGGACCCTCCGGCCGGTGCCAATGGGTGTCGCGAGCCAGAAACGCGGGGTCCCCCGCTCATATAAAAGCCCTGGGCTCTCAATTGCCCAGGGCTTCTAGTTTGGTCATACGCGTTCACTTGGCTGTGTCCCGCAATGTGGCCTTGGCTTCGCTTGCCCTGCCCACGTTGTTAGGAGCAACTACCCCGCCGGATATGATGAGCTTGAGGCCGTCTTCCACTGATATGTCCAGCTCGACCAGGTCCTCCCGCGGAACGTAGATGAGCCATCCAGTGGTGGGGTTGGGTGTAGATGGCAGAAAGACCGGAACCATTGGAGAATCGAATTCTCGTCTCACCGGCGAGTAGGCCCCGTTGCCGGTGAGCAGTCCCACCGAGTAGATGCCTTTCCGCGGGTACTCTACTAGGACGACCTTCTTAAACAGCGAGCTGTTCTGCATGAACATGGCGTCGGTGAGTTGCTTGATCGTCCCGTACAACCCACGGATGATCGGGATCCGCGACATGATCCGGTCCCCGAACCCGATCAGCCGCTTTCCGATGAAGTTCGTG
This sequence comes from Bacillota bacterium, assembly GCA_024655925.1. Taxonomy (NCBI): domain Bacteria; kingdom Bacillati; phylum Bacillota; species Bacillota bacterium. The sequence continues at coordinate 58,910 of JANLFS010000004.1, forward strand.
GCCACAAGGCCGACGAACATGATGATCGCGAGCGTGGCGATTAGGCCTGCTCCCGGGATGAACAGGCCGAAGACTCCTATCAGATGGCTTCCGAGCCACCCATCGACCACTCGGAATATCAGGTAAGCTATGTATAATGTGCCCACGGCGGGGATGAGGACGATAAGTCCAGCCAAGAGATAGGTGCGCATGCGTCTCATGATCGTCCCGGCCATGGCGGCTGCTGCCTCCAACATTCATCTCGTTTGAGTACCCTGCCTGCTCCACACGCGCGTTCCGTGTTAGAATTGGTCTGGAGGTGGGCGCGTGGACTTCCTGCTCACTCGTGCCGGCATCGCTAGCCTCTTTGCATTGTCAGTGGTCGAAGCCGTAATCTTCCCCGTTCCGCCCGACACACTGCTGATCCCGATGTCTGCGGCCCGCCCAGCCCTTGCTCTGGTCTATGCGGCAGTCACGACGGTGGGGTCGGTCATCGGGGCGGTCCTCGGCTACACCCTGGGGCTGAAAGGCGGAAGGCCTATTCTTGCAAGGCTTGCTTCTCGCGACCGAATAGCCGCAGCGCGTGCCCTGTTTGCCAGGTACGACATGTGGGCAGTCGGGGTCGCAGGGTTCACCCCCATCCCGTTCAAGCTGGTCACTGTCATAAGCGGCGTCCTCAGACTCCCACTCCGCCGGTTCGTCTTCGCGTCGTTCGTAAGCCGTGGGGCCAGGTTCTTCTTGGAGGCCTGGCTCATAGCTCTCTTCGGCCCGCAAGTCGTCGACTTCATCGGCGAGTACTTCGGATGGATCACGTTCGGGATAACGCTACTCGGGATCGCGGTCCACACCATCTACAAGCGAGCCCGCCGCAATTCGCGCCCGAGGCAGGAAACCTAGCCGCATGTTCCCATGATTCACCATCACGTTGTGCGAATACGCACAGCGGCTCCGGTTACACTAGTCGCGGCGGATAGGGTAAGACGTGAAGCTCCCGTTGTTTCCGGAAGGAAACCTTTGTTTCACGCACCTATCCGCTCCACGTTGTGTGGGGCTGGCGCCCGGGTCCCGCTCACCAGGCTCTCCCTACCGGGCGAACTTCCGTACTACCCTCACGAGGTCATCCAAAGCGTCCTCCCCGCCATCCCCCTCGCGGGCATTCCGGATGCACTCGCGTGTGTGGTTCTCTAGCATCAGAATGCCAGCACTGTAGAGGGCGGTCTTCACAGCAGCAAACTGGTCGAGGACCTCGGCACAAGGCCTCTCCTCTGCCACCATACGCTGGAGGCCTTTGACCTGCCCTTCTATCCGTCTCAGCCTGCGGAGTACCGTCTCTTTGTCGGGTCGCACCGCTCTCCCCTCGCTGTTCCTCGCACCTGCGCCTCGTGATCCAGCTTTACTTGTCGGCCGTCCTCACTTCTATGGCAACCTCCGGCGTTCGCCTGAGGGTCTGGGCCACCACACAGTATTTCTCGGTGAGTTCGGAGAGCCTGGCAAGCTGCTCACCGGTGAGTTCAGCCCCGGCAATACTCACGCTCAAGGCCATGGATTTTACGTAGTTCGGCTTCTCACCTGCTGTTGCAGCCGTTCCCTCGATCGTGACGCCCTGCCTGGAGATCTTCATCTTGTCAAGCATAGCGATGATTGTGAGCCCAGCACATTCTATGATCGAGGCGAGAAGATACTCCAGAGGACGCATTATGCCATCCCGATGTTCCCCGTCCGGGGTGACAAAGGAAAGTCTGCCCTCGTGATCCCAAGTCCCGGTGAGTTTCTCCAGATCAGCCATGGATATGACCCGCCCTTTCTCTGACTATACCCGCGGCCGGATTCTTGCGTCCACGAGGTGCTTCTTCCCGTTCTTCACAAACGACCGGAGCCTGCCTCGCCTCTCAAGTTCCCGGAGGCCCTGGACTATCTCGGGTTCAGCGTTTCGCCTCACAAACCGGTGCACCACATCTGCCTGAGTCTTCGGGGTCGCACAGAACTCGACCATGGCATCCCATAACCTCTGCGATCCAGTCGGGAGCCGCCTGCGAGGGTACACAACCGTGTACCCGGGGTTCCCGTCCATATCCTCCCCCGGCACATAGTCTGCGCATCCCGGGTTCGAATGGAGCAAGGACCTGATACCTGCCCGGATCTCTCCTCCGGAACCGGACGAGCCGTATCCGTGGATCACCTTGAACCCGGTTCCGCCTCCCGAGGCTGCGAGTGAGTTGTGGTGCGCGACGAAGGCCTCGAGGGCCTCCGCCATTCTCAGCCCGTGTAGGTCGAGTTCCTCCATGAATCCTGGCCTCCCGCGGGGCCTAACTCTACGTGACTATTCTATCATACCCAGGGACTTCATGGCCGAAGTAACCTGTGCTTGGCTCATGTAGCCCTCCACTCTGTGGACGAGCTTCCCACCCTGGCTGAAGAACAATAAGGTAGGTATAACCCTGACGTTGTGACCAGTACTTATATTCGGATACTGGTATACATCGACATTGTAGAACCCAACCGTCCCCCTGTACGCTTCGGCAAGCGCGTCTATCACCGGGTTCATGGCCCTGCAGGGGGCGCAGGTGTTCGAACCTACCTTGACCACGTAAGGAAGACCGCTCTTCGCCGCGCGGCTGAGATCCTGCGGTGTGGCTTCCGCCAGGACGGCCTTGGAGTCCCGGCGCGTTCCCACTGCCCAGCCGACTGCCACGACCGCGATCACCGCCACGATCAGGGCGAGCCTAGTGCTTCGATTCAACCTGCTTTCGCCTCCACACGCGGAACCAGCTGTTCCGCGAAAGCTTCAACCATCATTGCTGCCGTAGTTCGATTCGTACGTCATATGTTCATGTTAGCACACCTGCAACCCCCGGCGAAACCTCAGGAATCCATCCTTGACTTGGAGGAATGTGGCGAGCGTCCTCGAAAGAACTGCTCTATCCCATTCATGCCTTGATTCCGTCCCGGTTTGGAGGCGACAATCCAACGTGACCTCAAAGAGTCGGAACTGGTACCTGTTCTTGCTGGGGAGTGCGCTCCTCGGCCTCACTGTCGGGCTGCACGACCCTTCCTTCAACAACTACCTGAGCGAAGTGCATCATGTCTCGCCGACAATCCGCGGGCTCCTGGAGTTCCCAAGGGAGGGCCCGGGGTGCGTGATCGCCCTTCTGTCCGGAGCACTTGCATTCCTGCCCGATACACGCGTCGCATCACTCGCAGTGGTCGTCTGGGGTCTCGGCCTGCTTGGAATGGCACTATTCTCTCCGACCCTCGGGGCCATGGTCGTGTGGATGATCGCCGTATCAGTCGGCAGCCACGTTTACCTGCCACTCACTCAGTCCCTGGGGGTGGCGGTGTCCGGAAATGAACGGGTGGGTCGGAGGCTCGGGCAGCTTGCAGGGGCAACCACCGCTGCAACCATCCTGGGGGCCGCGTTCGTCTGGTTCGGCACCAGGTTTCTGGGCGTGGGATACTCCGTGATTTTCACAGCCGCTGCAGGCTTCGCGTTCCTAGGGGCCCTGTGTTTTCTGCCCATGAGAGTCGCCCCTGCGCCACGTGCAGCCGCCAGTCCGCGCAGAGTGGCTTCCAAGAGGCAGTACCGCCTCTTCTACTTACTGAACATCCTATTCGGAGCACGCAAACAGGTCTTTCTAACCTTCGGTCCCTGGGTGATCGTTCGCGTGTTCGGACAGCCTGCTTCTACCATTGCTATGCTCTGGATGATCTCCTCGTTCCTGGGAATCGGGTTCCGCCCCGTTCTCGGACGGCTCGTGGACACACTTGGAGAACGGAAGGTCTTGATGGGTGAGGCCGCGCTCCTCATCCTGATCTGTCTTGGGTACGCTCTGGGCGCGAACGTAACACTGGCAGGAGTCGTTCTCGGATTGCCGATCATATATGCCTGTTTCGTGTTGGACCACATGCTCGCGGCAGTGACGATCGCCCGCACGAGCTACCTGTGGAAGATCGCCGAAGACCCAACCGACATGACTCCCGCCCTGTCACTCGGGATATCGTTGGATCATGTCGTGGCAATGGCGGTTCCAGCCCTGGGCGGGCTGGCATGGACACGCTGGGGCTACGAGTACGTCTTTCTTGCAGCCGCAGTCTTCGCTGGGGTGAACCTCTTCGCTGCCTCCCGGATACGGGTGCCCCACGACCGGTCAGCTTGCGGGCTTCCCTCCTCGGAAACGGCCAAACTCGCCGAGCCCGCACCCACAGGCGTGGGCTCG
>JANLFS010000005.1 GCA_024655925.1 Bacillota bacterium
TGGATACGTCGGCGCTGGGAGACCCGCCGGTTCTCACGGGGCGCGAACCGCCGGTCCTTGCGGACCTTGCGGCCGCGGTCCGCGAACGGATCGCCCGGCCCATTGGCAGCGCCACGCTTTTGGAGGAGATCAGGCGGCGAAATGCCAGGCGAGTTGTGGTGATCGTCAACGACGTCACCAGGCCCACACCTTACGACAGTATCCTCCCACCTCTGCTTGCGGAGATCGAGGCCGCAGGGGTGAGGAAGCCTGATGTCACATTCGTGGTGGCAACGGGTATACACCGTGGCATGACCGAAGAGGAAATGAAGGCCATACTGGGGTCCAATGTCATGGCGGCCCACCCTGTCATGAACCATGACTGCGACGACACGGCGAACCTGGTCCACCTAGGCAGGCTCAGCCACGGAAGCGAACTCTACGTGAACCGCGTCGTTCTGGAGACTGACATGGTCATCACCACGGGTGTCATCGCTCCCCACTATTTCGCCGGGTTCTCTGGGGGCAGGAAGTCGATCCTGCCAGGAGTGGCGGGGAGGGAGACCATAAGCCACAATCACTCTCTGATGACGTCGGACTTCGCCGAAGTCTGTAACATCGAGGAGAATCCCGTGCACCAGGAGATGGTTGAGGCCGCCCGCAAGGTGGACGTCGGGTTCATGGTGAATGTCGTTGTGGACGCCCACGGGGATGCCGTGGGGGTCGTGGCGGGGGACATCGAGCAGGCCTGGCTCGAAGGCGTGCGGATGGGGCGTGAGATCTCAGTCACCCATATCGACCGCCTGTATGATGTCGCCATCGCAAGCCCGGGCGGGTACCCGAAGGACATCAACGTCTACCAGGCCCAGAAAGGCCTGGACAACGCGGCGCGCGCTGTGAGGTCTGGGGGCACTGTGATACTGGTTGCGGAGTGCCCCGAGGGTTACGGCGAGCCAACGTTCGAGGAATGGATGGAAGAGGCGCATTCCCCGGGAGACATCTTCGCAAGATTCGCTGCCGGATTCGAACTGGGAGGGCACAAGGCCTACTCTCTCGCCAGGGTAATGCGTGACCGGGAAGTGGTCCTGGTGTCTGGTCTTGGGGAGGCCTTCACCCGGAAGCTATTCATGACCCCGGCTCCGAGTCTGGACGCGGCGATAGACTACGTCCGGGCCAAGCACGGGCCGGGGTTCACTTCAGTGATACTGCCCCACGCGGGCATCGTCGTCCCCACATTGAAGTCCTGAGCATGATGATAGGAGGGCGCACATGGACACTTTGGAGATAGCCGTTGTTCCCGGCGACGGAGTTGGCCGCGAGGTCGTGGCGGAAGCAATCAAAGTGCTTGCCGCAGTGTCAGACCTGCACGGGGGCGTGAAGTTCTCGTTTACGGAGTTCCCGTGGGGGTGTGAGTATTACCTGAGAACTGGGAGGATGATGGAGGAGGGTGGCCTTCGAGCGCTCGAGGATCACAGGGCTATTCTCTTAGGAGCTGTGGGGGCGCCAGGGTTGGTGCCGGACCATGTATCTCTGTGGGGACTCCTTCTTCCCATAAGGAAGACCTTCGACCAGTACGTGAACCTCCGACCCATCAAGCTGCTCCGGGGCATTCCCAGTAGGCTGGTGGGCAAAGGGCCGGAGGACATAGACTTCATGGTGGTCAGGGAGAACACAGAAGGGGAATACTCAGGCGTAGGCGGGAGGGTACACGTCGGCACGCCCCAGGAGGTGGCGGTCCAGAGCGCCGTATTCACACGACATGGGACGGAGCGGGTGATGAGGTACGCCTTCGAGCTTGCCAGGGGGAGACGGCGCGCAGGACGCGTGGTGTCGATCACCAAGTCGAATGCGTGCAACTACAGCATGGTTTTCTGGGATGAGGTGTTCCACCAGGTCGCGAAGGATTATCCCGAGATCGAGGCAACTCAGGTCCACGTGGATGCAGCAGCGATGTACCTGATAACCAAGCCCGAGTGGTTCGACGTCGTGGTTGCAACCAATCTGTTCGGGGACATCCTGACCGATGAAGGCGCCGCGATTCAGGGAAGCATCGGCCTTGCCCCAGGCGCGAACCTGAACCCCGAAAGGAAGTACCCGTCGATGTTCGAGCCGATTCATGGGTCCGCACCAGACATCGCCGGACAAGGCATCGCAAATCCGATCGGCACCATCTGGGCCGCTGCGATGATGCTGGACTTTCTTGGCTATCCAGATCTCGGAGGAGAAGTCGTGTCCGCCATAGAACAAGTATTGTTAGCTGACGGCCCCAGGCCCGTGGACCTCGGCGGTACCGCTACCACCAGCCAGGTGGGGGATGCCGTCGCGGAGGCACTCAGGGCCGGGTGAATTCGAGGTCCGGAGGGAGGGGCTCACATGACTCACATCCATGAACTCAAGCCGCGCCACAGGCCCCGGCGCACGAAGAGGGTCCGCCCAGTCGGGGCAGTGGCTTTGGTCGCTTTCGTTCTTGTGCTGGTCGCCTTCGCCTTCTTAGGCCAAACGAAGGCGTTGGCTGACACCACCTCTCTGAAGAACAAACCCGCGCCGGTTTTCGAGCTCCCTGATATGGAGGGCAAGCTTATTAGTCTTCGCGACCTCAAAGAAGTCGTCCTCCTCGACTTCTTCACCACCACGTGTCCAAACTGCGATGAACTGGCGCCTCACGTTCAAGGGCTCTACGAGGAATATGCTGAAAAGGGCCTGAAGGTATTTGGAGTCTCCATGGGCGACCCTCCGTCGAGGCTCAGGACATACGTGGCCGATAAGAAGCTGACGTACCCCGTGCTCATTGGCACGTCAGCCGTTGCACGGGCATATCAGATCCCGGGCGTGCCGGTGGTGGTGATTATCGACCGGGGAGGAATCGTTCGGCACGTCCAAATCGGGTTCCGGAACGGGTTAGGTCTTGAGGCCGCCATGGAGCGCGTCATCCGGGAGTTGCTGGGGCTATGACTTCTGCTGGCCGCAGAACCTCCATCGTTTCGCCTTACGCGATCCTGCTCGGGGCGGGCATCGCCCTGCTCGCCCTGGGCTTGGCATTCGGGGACTTCCCGCTCATTCTCCAAAATGCCAGGCTCATATGTTTCTCGTGCATAGGGCTTGAGTAAGGCGATGGGAGCGAAGACTCGGCATCAAAGGCCCTGGGCGAGAAAACGGGTTCTTGTGCAGATCGGGGCGACGGTCGCCATGAACTCCTACTTTCTCTCGTTCCTCAAGTTCTGTCCAACCCCCGCTCTGAACTGCTACGCATGCCCTTTGGCCACGACGGCATGTCCCATCGGCTCGTTCCAGTACTTCCTTGCCATCCGAAGAGTGCCGTTCGCGCTCTTAGGTTTCGTGACGGCGATCGGAGCACTAGTGGGCAGGGCGACGTGTGGATGGGCGTGCCCGTTTGGGTTCATCCAGGATCTGCTCGCGAGGCTTTGCCTGGATCCAAAGAGAAAGCTCGCGCGGGGGATAGGCCCCGGCTGGGTCCGGTACTTCGTCCTGGTTGGCCTGGTAGGTGCGGGGGCATTCATCGTCAGATCACCGATTTTCTGTAAACTCTGCCCCGCTGGGACTCTCGAGGCAGGCATCCCGCTTGCCCTGACCAAGCCCTACGTCAGGGACCTCATCGGCCCTCTTTACTGGGCGAAGCTCGGGATCCTCGCTGCACTCGTGGCCGCTGCGGTCCTCATAAAGCGGCCATTCTGCCGTTTCATCTGCCCCCTTGGCGCCGCGTATTCCCCGTTCAACCGCCTGAGCCGGATGAGGCTCTCGGTTGACCATACCCGCTGCACCAACTGCGGCCTGTGCAGGAACCTCTGCCCTGTTGAGCTCGAAGTCCACAAGGATCCCGGCTCCGACGCATGCATCCGATGCCTCGAGTGCACAAGGTGCCCGGCAGTATCTGTGGAATGGGGAAAGGGACCCGCATGGGCCTCGAAGGCAGCCGGGGATGTGGCTGCAAAGCTGAGCAGAAACAGCTGAGCGAGTCGGGAAGCGGCTTAGCAAATCAGAGATGCTTGAGAAAACCGGAGACAAGGCAGAAACCAAGAGGGATAACGGCGACCGCCGGGAGCACGCATTGCCTTCACATGCGTTCCCGGCGGCCTCGGTCTTGCCCGCAACTGCGGGCTGAGCTTCACTTTCAGGAGAAGCAGATGCCGAGAAGCTCAGATGAGATGTACTTGTCCGTGGTGTAGACATTCGCTGCGAATCCCGAATAGAGCGCGGTCATGACTTTCCAGGACGCGTAGACCAGGTCAGCGTGGGCGGGAATCTCCATTGAGAGCCTTGCCAGGTGGTTCATGTGTTCTTTCAAAGCTCGGTTCTCCTCAGGCGAGAACAGGCTAACGTCCCTGGATATGAACTGAGCGTCCAGATTCGACGAGGCGAGCTCAAGGTAACTCGTGGCTTCATGCATGGCCTTTCTTGCTTTCTGCGCGGCGTTCGCATCGGCGAACTGGACTTCGCGGGCTGCTCCCCAGCCAGCAAGGTACGCGGCGAGCTCCATCTGCCGCACAGCGCCGGTGATCTCTGTGAACGCTGCAGTGTTCGTGGGACTCGAACGCGCCCGAGTCCGGGCTATGTTTAGCAGGGGCTCGATGTCCCTCGCGACCAGAGCGTCGATTTCCGCGAGCGCGGACGAGAGCGCAAGGCGGCCTGACACGAACGCGGTCATCCTGTCGCCCATCCGCCTCACCAGCTCAATGCTGCCGGCCCGCATAGCCTCAAGATGGTCCACCGCAGCGGGAATGCGCTCAGCGATGTCGGGAACCGCCTTGATCTGCGCAAGAACCCCTTTCATCGCCTCGAGCGCTTCCATGGCAGCGGCTCGGAACTTGAGGTCTCTGGTTTCGATCATGGTATCCACAGCCGCCAAGGCCTGGAGATTGAGAACTCCCAGCACATCGCAGAGCTCGTCAAGCTGGAACCGGGCACCGGCCGGAGCTGTGAAACGCCCGAGCTCGCCGGGGGCTGAAAGGACCGCCCCGGCAGGGCCGAGAGCCGACACTAGCACGAGAAACCCGACCGCGACCTGCAGGGCGAAGGGCCGACTGACACTGCTCTGACCAGTGATCATTGCCGTGCACCTCCCGGACCGTTACCAACGGGCCGCTCTTTCCGAGGCAATCCTTCCGCGCTACTCCTCGGGGGCTTGGGGGATGAAGCCTTCCTTCATCATCAGGGCGGTGAGGTCGCGGGCTTGCTTGATCGCCGACGAGGCCTTGGCCACGAGTTCATCCCAGGAGAGCGTGATCCGGGCTATCCCCTGTTTGACGGCCATGGCGCCAACGGCGGCAGCTTCTCTCGGGTAGACCTCCCACTCGTCCATTGTCGGGATGATATAGTCCGCGCTCAGGCCTTTCTCCTCCGCGCACCGGGCAAGCTCCTGTGCCGCAGCTATGCACATCTCGTCGGTGATGCCGCGCGCCCTCACGTCAAGGGTCCCACGGAAGATCGCGGGGAACCCAAGCGAGTTGTTGGCCTGGTTCGGGAAGTCCGACCTTCCCGTCGCCACCACGGCGGCGCCAGCCTGCTTGGCGTCCCAAGGCCAAATCTCGGGGACCGGGTTCGCACACGCGAAGACGATGGGGTCGGAGGCCATGCCCCTTATCCATTCAGGCAGAATGACGTCCGGGCCAGGCTGTGAGCACCCGATGACGGCGTCCGCGCCCGCCATGGCCTCGGCAATCCCCCCAGTGACTCCCTCCGCGTTTGTGGTCTTGCACATCTCCCACTTGGGGCCGGGAGCGCCTTCAAGGTCGTGGCGCCCGCGGTGAAGAGTGCCCCGGGAGTCGCACATGATGATCTTGCCCGGGTCTACCCCGGCCGCCACCAAGAGCTTGACGGTGCGCACATTGGCGGCGCCCGCTCCGACCATGGCGACCTTCACCGAGCCGATGTCCTTTCCGACGAGCTTCAGGGCGTTGATGAACGCAGCCAGGATGACTGCGGCCGTTCCCTGCTGGTCATCATGCCAGACCGGGATCTCGCATTCCGCACGGAGCCTGTCGAGGATGTCGAAGCACTTGGGCTGCTCGATGTCTTCGAGGTTGATCCCACCGAAGGAGGGCTGGATCCACTTAACGGCGGAGATGATCTCTTCGGGATCACGCGTGGCAAGACAGATGGGGACTGCGTCGACTCCGCCCAGGTACTTGAAGAGGAGCGCCTTCCCTTCCATGACCGGAAGCCCGGCTTCAGGCCCGATGTTCCCAAGGCCCAGGACTCTGGTTCCGTCTGACACCACGGCGATGGTGTTGGATTTCCACGTGTACTCGTAAGCCAGGTCACGGTTCTTCTGGATTGCCAGGCACGGCTCCGCCACGCCGGGCGAGTACCAGATTGCGAAGTCGTTGAACGATCTCACCGCGCACCTGGGAGCGGTCTGCACCTTGCCTCGGTAGAACGGGTGCAGACGCAGGGCATCCCGTCCGGGCTTCTTTGCTTTCTCTACAAGATCTTCTGTTGTCATGTGCATGCCTCCTCGTGTGTGTCAGTCTCGTGATGGGGCGGGTCTAGATCAAGATCCCCCGGGGAAGGGGGACAGTGAGCAAGTTCACGAACACATAGTAGAACACCAGGATCTCTATTGCTGCTATCAAGATCGCTGGCAAGAACACCTTCAGGTCACGCGCGCTCCGATCGACCATGACCATGAGAACGCCGAAGGAGAGGATGCTCGCGACCACGAAACCCAGCCAGGACATGAGAATCGCCCACAAGACCACAATTGCGGCTGCGGCAACAGCAGTACGTATGTCCACGAACCGAAAAGTCTTAGCTGGGGATGGCTTCACGAAGCTCTTTACAAGCAGGATTGTAGAAAGCACAACCAGGATCGTCAGCACCGCCCTGGGGAACACCACGCCCAGGTAAGTCAGGTTCCCCATCTGGGAGATGAACACCACCGCCACGATGAGCATGAGGATCGCGCCGACCCTGTCCGTGTTGCTACGCATTCACGGTGCCTCCTTTCCGGTGCTTTGCTAAGAAGGCTGACACAAACGGCCACGTGAGCGAGACGACAGTCATGACGATCAAGATGATGCAAATCGGGCGGCCGAAGAAAACGTGCGAGGGCGAAGGGAAGGCTTTGGCCATCAACATGGACTGGGCGAACCCCTCCTCGGCCAGGGGACCAAGGATCAGACCCAGTACGATCGGTGCCGGGTGGATCTCTATCTCCTTGAGAATGTAACCGATGAACCCGCAGGCAAGCATGAGGAACACGTCCATCGTGTTGTTCCTGATGGCGTAGGAGCCTATGATGGTCAGAAAGACAATCGAAGGCACCAGGAGCCTGAGCGGCAACCGCGACACGAGCCTGTGCAAAGCTGTCCCTATCGCCAGGCCCACAACCAGCATCATGAGCGTCGACAAGAACAGGGAAAAAATGAAACCATACGTTACGTCTGCATGAATAGTGAACAGCTCGGGGCCAGGCCGCAGCCCGTGTATCAGAAGTGCCCCGTTGACGCTGTCATCTACGGGGGTTCCCGGGACGCCGAGCGTGAGGAGGGGAACCAGGCCTCCGCCGACAGTGGCATTGTTCGCGGCCTCCGTCGCGACCACCCCATCCAGGATTCCTGTGCCGAACTTCTCGGGATGCTTGGATCCCCGGACCGCCTCGTTGTATGAGACGAGGTTGGCAATGCTCCCGCCAGCGCCAGGTATGATCCCGATCACGGTCCCTATCACGCTCGAGCGGATGAGGTTGACCGGCATCGAGAGAACCTTGCGGAAAGTCTTCATGATGACCCCCGAAACGTGCACCACGTTTACTCCCTCGTAGGACTGTGTCCCTTGCACGATCAGGGACAGGACCTCGGAAATACAGAACAACCCGATCAATGCTCCAACTAGGTCTATGCCTCCCTGCATCATCGGCTGCCCGAACGTGAACCTCACGTCCCCGCCGATTGGGGCGATGCCGATGGTGCTTATGAGAAGGCCGACGACTCCGCCTATAAGCCCCTTGATCAGGGACTTCGACGCGAGACTTGCGATTATGCTCAGCCCGAAGACGCTGACCCAGAAGTACTCCGGGGGTCCGAACTTCAGCGCGACGCGCGCAAGGGGCGGAGCGAGGAACGCAAGAACCACAAGGCCGAAGAGGCCTCCGAAAACTGACGCAACCGTAGCCCCGACGACGGCTTCCTGGCCCCGGCCGGATTTGGCCATCGGGTACCCGTCAAAACACGTGCCTATAGAGGACGGTGTTCCAGGAGTGTTGATCAGAATGGCCGAGAAGCAGCCACCGTAGATGGCGGCCATATACACGGCTCCCATGGTGGCTAGACCGGTCACCGAAGTCATGGTGAAAGTGAACGGCACAAGAAGTGCCACTGCCATCGTGGCCGTCAGGCCCGGCAGCGCGCCGGCTGTGAGTCCGGCGATTGTGCCGACGAACATCAGAAACAAGGTCTGGAAGTTCAACACTTGGCCGATACCCTGAAGAAGGGCGTCCAAAGGTCTCCCCCCGATCTCTCAGATTGCATACTGGGCCGGGATGATGCAATCCCGGCCCAGTCCTGTCCGGTGAGAACCGAAATCAGCCGGATGAGTGCCTACTTGATGGCACCCACGTCACGGAGCAGTTTGGTGTAGTACGGGATCCTGTCCTTCACGAAGGCGGTGTACTCAGCCGGCCCCATGTCCACGATGTCGAAGGCCATCTCCTTCATCTTCGCGATGTACTCAGGATTCTGATTGACCTTGCGGAACGCATCCGCGAGGACCCGGACGATCTCGTCCGGTGTTCCCGGAGGCACCGAGACTCCGCGGTAGGCACCTTCGACAATGTCGTAGCCTAGCTCCCTGAAGGTCGGGGCATTTGGAAGCACCGGTGACCGTTCCTCGGCGGCTACCGCGAGAACCCTCATCTGGTCAGGATACTGAGCTGCCATGGTGGTGTAGGACATCAGGGCTCCGACGTGCCCACCGAGGAGAGCGGGAACCGCGGAACCGGACCCAGTGAACGGGATGTAGGTGAGCTTGACACCTGCAGCCTGCTCCAGTTCGATGGTGCCCAGGTGATTCGCGGACCAGCTTGCGCTTCCTCCGATGGTGACGGCCTCAGGATACTTCTTAGCGTAGGCGATGAGATCGTCAAGGGTTTTGAACGGGCTGTCTTTCCGCACGAGCAGGGCGTTGGGCGTTGCCTCGAAACAGTAGACCCGCTTCAGATCCTCAGTCTTGTAGCCTGCGTCCCCACGCTGCAGAGGCTGTAGGATCGTGTGGGGGAGGTTGTCGCCGGCTATGGTGTACCCGTCTGGCTTTGCGCGGACCAGTTCGGACCAGCCTGTGGCGCCGCCTCCGCCGATCTTGTACTGGATCACGACTTTGACCCCGAGGATCTCCTCGAGATACTTCTGCTGAAGCCTAGCCGTGAGGTCTGATTCGCCGCCGGGATTGAAGCAGATGATGTAGTTGATCGGCTTGTCAGGATACTTCGCCGCCACAGCGACTGTGAATCCTCCGAGGACCAACAGCATGGCCAATCCGAGAACTGCAAGTCTGGTTTTGGCACGCATCCGTCTCTACCTCCCTATGTATTGTCCTTGCCTGAGTGCCTCATGTTCCGAACGCCAACAAACCGCCTTCAACAGGTCTTTCTTCTCACTACCACTCCTTCAACGGGTTTTATGGGCCACACCTGTGTACCACGCAACTGTCGTGCCAGCGCGGGAAAGCACGAAAGATGCTGCGGAGCCGGAGGTCCGAAGCGAGAACCTCGCGGAGGATGGCCCCAGCGTTTCCGGTCCGCAACAACTGTGCTACGTGCTTGAAACAGATCTGTCCGACCGATTCTTCAGTTTTCGCCACAGAGTCACTCTACTTATGCCGAGCCTCTTGGCGGCGAGGCTCTTGTTCCCGTGGCATTCCTCGAGCGCCGCCAATACAGTCTCGACCTCCAGGTCGTTCACGACCTCTCTCAGGTTTCCAGGACATGCCCCCCCATGTTCGGAGCAAGAAAGGAAGTCGGGTGGAAAGTCCAGGATTCCCTGCAGATCGGCTGAGGTTACGAGATGCTTATCGTGAAGTGTTATGACCCGTTGGATTATGTTCTTGAGCTCCCTCACATTGCCAGGCCAGTCGTATCTGCAGAGAAGGTTGACCGCGTCCGGCGATAGGGTCTTCCGATGCTTGCCTGTGGCTCGAGTGTAAACATCGAGGAAAAAGTCGGCGAGGAGTGGGATATCGTCTTTCCTGGTCCTAAGTGGGGGGATGAAGAGACGCAGGACGTCCAGACGGAAGTAGAGATCCGAGAGGAACTGACCCGATGCCACGAGTGCCTTGAGGTCACGGTTGGAGGCGGCAATCACCCTGACGTCCACAGGAATAACCTTGTCGTCTCCGATCCTCATGACCTCTCTCTCCTCAAGTACCCTGAGGAACCTCTCCTGGAGAGGCAGCGGCATTCCTGCGATCTCGTCAAGGAACACGGTACCTCCGTGGGCTTGCTCGAAGAGCCCCACTTTCCCGGCCTTTCGGGCACCGGTAAAGGCACCATCCACGTACCCGAAGAGCTCGCTCTCGAGCAGGGTGTCGGGAAAAGCGGCGCAGTTGACCGCGACAAAAGGGCCATGCCTGCGGGGGCTGCCGTTGTGGATGCTTTGGGCGAAGAGCTCCTTGCCAGTTCCAGTCTCGCCCAAAATCAGGACTGTATAGGAAGACTCCGCGAACCTGCGTGCGGTGTCCAACGCAGTGTTAATACCTTTACTGTTCCCGACTATGTCTTCGAAGGTGAACCTCGCCACATGCCCGTGAGCCATGAGCTTTTGCCTCACGTTACGTTCGAGATTCTGCAGGCTCGTGACCTTCTGGAGGGTGGCTACGGCACCCAGGCATCTGCCGTGACACGTTATTGGATACTTGTTGATAGTCACCTGGACGCCTCCGACCTTCTGGACCTCTCCGGTCTCTGCCTCACCCGTCCTCACGACGTTCAGGACTTCTATGTTTGGAAAGAGACTGGCGATGTGGCGCCCGAGCACCCCTGCTGCGGGTAACCCAGTCATTTGCTGAGCCGCTTTATTGAACTCGAGGACCCTGCCAACTTTGTCTACCGCGATTATCCCATCTGATACACTATTGATTACCTGATGCAGAATGCTCGACCTGTCTTCCCTACCCTCCTGGCTGAGGATCACCTCGTTCGCCTGCTGTATCGCCCATTCGAGGCTGTTTCTGCCGGACTCGATCAGTATTCCGGTCAGGTTGAACCTCGGGGCATTCTGCACACCTATGACTCCCCCAACTACGACGCGTATTCCCATTCGGCGCAGTTCGCGCAGGCGGTCGCGGGCTTCGTCCTCGTTATCGATGGGGACATCAATGATCTCTGCTCCAAAGACTTCCGAAAGGACTTTGGTGTCAGGCGACAAGATATTGCGAAAGAACATGACCGCGACTCTCCGGTCGATCTCAAGGGCCTTCATGACAGCGCGCGCGATCTCGTAGCCGGTAATAGGCACCGTGACCAGTGGCAGGCCCACGTCTTCTGCTTCCTTGATGCATATGGCGGTTCCACCTCTGCTCACAAGGACCTTTGCCCCGAGCGCCTTAGCCTGCCTTGCTGCCCGTACTCCCTCGTCCATGAGTCCTTTCACGATGGTCAAAGGTGTCCCGGACCCGGCAATGTCACTCGCAATGCTAGCGAGGCCCTCGTAGGGAGCAACTACAGCAATCCCTGCCATGACGATCAAGTCCCCCGCACGGAGTATTGAAAAGCCTGAGACGGGTACTCGGCAAACTTGGTTGTGCAATTGAAACAGATCCCGGCTGTCTGAGCCAACGCCTTGCGGTTGGCGGTTGTTTATGCTGCGACTTCCAGTATTTTCGACGTCGAGCGCGCATACCCTTCATTTCGTTCAAGGTTACGCCAGTTTTCTGATCGTATGTTAACGTGGCGTAACGCCCTCGTTGCCGAACTGAAACGCAACGGCGTCGAACGGCGCTCCATCAGGTGCCGAGGCGCAGCCGTGAGTGGCAGAGGGATTCGAGGTACTGCCCTCTACGCACTGGGAGTCGCGCGGCAGATCCTGAACGACCTGGTGCACGATACTGCAGTAGGGAGCTGGAAGAATCCGTAGAGTAAGATCCAGCTGCATAGTAACTGACGGCCCGGACGGGACCTCGCTCGAGCGTCGGTCCCGTCCTCGTCATGTACCCGCCTGCGCGCTGTCTCTACACGCTGACAGGGGATTGACACACCGATGTCTGGAGGCGTAGTATGATGGTGCCGCCGTTAACAAAATTGTAAACACCGTGAACAGAGGTGATCTCATGGGCCTTGCAGAAGAACCCGAGAGCATCGGCGAGCGATTTGCGCGTGAGATGGGCAACTACTTCGAGACCTACGGGGCGAGCAGCATTTGCGGGCGAATACTAGGAAGGCTGATCTTCTCCACCAGGCCGCTCTCGCTCGATGAGATCGCCCAGGATCTTCAGATCTCCAAGCCCGCCGCAAGCGTGAACGTGCGTGTGCTCAGCCAGATGAGCATGGTTGAGAAAGTGACGGTCCCCGGCGACAGGCGCGATTTCTACCGGATGCATCCGGACTGCGACCGGGTCATGCTGATCGGCGCAATCCAGAAACTGCAGGGCATGACTGAGATACTTGAGCGCGCAGCCCGGGCCCTGTCAGAGAGAGTGTCCCGGGGAACCCCCGCTGCGGAGGAGGCATCGGTGGTGTTGGAGAGGCTGGAGCAGTTCGCGGCGCTTTACAGAGTGTTTCAAAGGATGGCCATGGAGCTGGCCCAATCTGGCATGAATGAGGCTCGCTCAATGAAGCCAGAGAGTGAGGTGTAAGTGCATGCCTGTAGTGGAGACCCACGACCTTACGAAGAACTACTCCCACGGCCGGATGGCTGTGCCCGCTCTGCGCGGGGTGAATCTGACAATCGAGCCCGCCGAGTTCGCAGCTCTCGCCGGACCATCGGGGTCCGGAAAGACTACCCTCCTGAATATCGTGGGCTGCCTGGATCGACCTTCCGGCGGCAAGCTCTTCATCAACGGTCAAGACGTATCAGGGTACAGCCAAGCAAACCTCGCGGATCTCAGGCGCCAGAAGATCGGGTTCATATTCCAGACATACAACCTGATCCCTGTCCTCACCGCCTACGAGAATGTGGAACTCCCGTTGGTGCTGCTGCGGAGGAAGTCTGAGCGGGATATCCGGGATCGAGTCATGGCTCTCCTCGCCGAAGTAGGACTGGCTGGCCTTGAAACTAGGCGCCCCGTGGATCTCTCTGGCGGTCAGCAGCAGAGGGTCGCTATTGCCCGGGCGCTCGTGAAGGAGCCTTCGCTAGTTCTGGCTGACGAGCCAACGGCGAATCTGGATTCGGAGAATGCCGAGGCCATCCTCGCCCTCATGAAGAAGCTCAATGAGGCCAAGGGGGCGACGTTCCTCTTCTCCACCCACGACCCGCTCGTGATGGACTACGCGAGGAGACTGATCAACATGCGCGATGGCAAGATTGTGAAGGACGAAAGGAGGTAGGAGTGATGTTCCGCTTCTACCTCGGTCTCACGGCCAAGAATCTGTGGCGGCAGAAGAGGCGCACTTTCCTGACCGCCGGCGCTATCGCGATAGGGATAATGTACTTCATCGTCTTCGACTCCCTGCTATCCGGAGCGGACAGGGAAGCGGTAGACAACATGATCGACTTCGAAACCGGCCACGTGCAGGTTGTGTCTGCGGCTGCGTCGCAAGATCGGAGGCCTCGGCCCGAGGAGCTGCTGCCGGACGGCGGGGATCTTGCACGGGAGATCTCGGCGTTGCCTCGGGTGAAGGCTGCCACGCCCAGGCTGACGTTCCCGGCCTCTGTCATCGTTGGACTGGAGGAACTCCCTATCCTCGGCGTTGGAGTTGATCCGGATCTCGATGCTCGGGTTTTCCGTATCCCCGAGCACGTCACAGCCGGGAGGTGGCTAAGACCTGGCGAGGAAGGTGTGGTTCTGGGCAAGCGCATCGCCGACCTCCTGGAACTCGAACCTGGGGACATGCTGACTATCAGGACTCAGACGGTGGGGATGGCGTTCCAGGCAGTTGACCTGACCGTTCTGGGCATTGTCTCGACCCCGCACCCATCCGTCAACCAGGCGCACGTATTCCTCCCTCTCGATGTCGCACAGGCGGCGCTTGGGGCTGGGTCAGGCGCAACCATGGTTGCTGTCCGGGCAGAGTCCGAACGGGACATTGCAGGCATCGCCGACTCGATCCGAGGGCTTGGCATGTGGGACGCGGTGTGGGAGATCAAACCGTGGCGGGAAGCCGCGACGTTCCTCGCGATCGGAGCGGGCAAGAGGAGTCTCGGCATGGTCTTCTTGGGGCTCGTCCTGGTCATAGCCACTATCGGCGTGGTCAACTCTATACTCCTGTCGACCCTGGAGCGTGTGAGGGAGATCGGGATACTCAAGGCCATGGGCATGAACGAAGCCAACATCACCAGGCTATTTGTACTCGAAGGATGCGGGCTCGGCATCCTTGGAGGTGTTCTCGGCGCCATTATGGCCATAGGCGCCAACGCCTACCTGGTTAACGTTGGGATTAACCTTGAGATGTTCATGGGCGAGATGGACATCGATATCGGGTATCCCATTGCCCAACGTATGTTCGGAGCCTGGAACTGGCCCACGCTCTTCGGCGCCATTGCATTCGGGGTCGTAGTCGCGCTGGCGGCGAGCTACTTTCCGGCGAAGAGGGCTGCACATCTTGACCCTGTCGAGAGCCTGCGCCGGGTCTGACCGCTGAAGGGAGGACGGTTGCACGATGAACTACCTTATGAGGATGGCCTGGCGCAACCTGGGCCGGCACCGAGGACGGACCGCTCTGAGCCTGCTCGCCGTGGTCATGGGTGTGTTCGTGGTGGTGATGGCAAAGGGCTTCGTCGACGGCATGCTCGACTCCTGGATTATGTATAACATCAGCTTGAATTCCGGGCATGTGAGGATCATCCAGCCAGAGTACGAACTCAAGGAACGGATGCTCTCCCTGGCCCACCCAGTGGGAGACGATGAGAGACCTTACAGCGACATAGTGGAGGACATCCGGCGGCTGCCGGAGGTCTCCGCGGCCACTGGCCGCATCCGGTTCGGGATGATGCTGGTGGCGGGGGAAGATCTGCAGGAGACGGCTTTTGGAATCGGGACCGAGCTCGACCAGGAGGAGAGAGCGGTCCGCCTGAGCCGGTTCCTGGCAGATCGGGATGCAGGCAGGCTTCCTGAGCCTGGCCGGCAGGAGATCGTCATGGGTGAGCAACTCATGGCCAAGTTGAGGTTGAGAGTCGGGGACAAGGTCACAGGGCTGTTCTCGACATCCTTCGGCTCACTCGGACTTGCCACCTTCCAGGTGGTGGGCAGAATGTCCAGCGGCCTCAAGCTTCTCGACGAGACTTCTGTATACATCCCCCTCGACGTGGCGATGCGTCTTCTCGATATGGACGACGCCGTCACAGAGATCGTAGTGTTCGGCCAAAACACGGCCCAGACTCCGGCTCTCATGGCCGGTGTCCAGCGGGTGGTCGGGCCGGGCCTGAAGGCGGTCCCGTGGAACGAATACAACGAGCTGATCTCCTATATGCAGCAGGTGCGCGCCATCTACACGGTGATCTACGCGTTTCTAGTGGTCCTCGCTTCATTCGTAGTGTTCAACACGCTGCTCATGGTCGTGTCCGAGCGGACGCGGGAGATCGGCATGCTCTCGGCCTTGGGACTCAATCCCGCGTCCATAAGGCACCTCTTCCTTCTGGAGGGCGCAATAGTGGCCGTGGCCGGGAGCATCGCGGGCGCGGTGATGGGATGGGCATTCAACTGGTGGTTCGGCCAGGTGGGATTAGACATCGCTTCCATGACGGAGGCTCTCGGTGGAGACATTCTCATGACACCCAGGGTCTATCCCACGACCGATCTCTCGGTCGCGGTCTTCTCGTTCATCCTGGGCGTGGCCGTCACAATGATTGCAGTTTACCTTCCGGCAAGAAGGGCGGGATCCCTCCGGCCGACGGAGGCACTCAGGACAGCATGATTCAGGAACTCTGGGAGGTAGCGAAATGGCGAGATTCGCACTTACTCGCATGTTGGCGTCTGCGGCCCTGGTCGCCGTGGCCCTTGTATTTGGCCCGGGCGCGGCCTTGGCTGCTCCCACTCCCGCTGAGATAATCGGGAGGATGGAGAGGAATACGGAGTTCACGACCGCCTATTATGAGGCGCGGATGGAGATGACTCTCGGCGGGCGGAGCAACACCAAGACCATGAGGGCATGGGTGGAAGGCAATGACCGGGCCTTCGTGGAGTTCACCAACAAGCGCGATTTCGGAACTCGGATCCTCAAGATCGGGGACGACTTGTGGCTCTTTTCTCCCACTGCCGAGGAGGAGGTCAAGCTCTCCGGGGAGATGCTCAAGCAGGGCATGATGGGCAGCGACTTCTCCTACCAGGACGCGCTCGAGAGCGCAAGACTGCTGGAGCTGTATGATGCCCGGGTGGCCGGGCAGGAGACCCTGGAAGGCCGCCCCTGCTTTGTTCTGGAACTCGTGGCCAAGGAAGGCGCCCGGGTCAGCTACCACAGGCGGAAGATCTGGGTCGATTCCGAACGCTACGTCGCACTGCGCGAGGAGCTGTATGCCCCATCAGGCAAGCTGCTCAAGCGGTCCACTACTGAGAAGGTTGAAAAGGTGGCAGACCGCTACTATCCTATGTCCATCGTCATGGAGGACATGGCGAGGAAGGGATCCTCGACCCGGTTCGTCGTGGAGAAGATCATGTTCGATCAGCCCATTCCGGCGGCCACCTTCACTAGGCAGAGGCTGACAAGCAGGTAGGCGGAGGAGGAGCAGCTCAATGCATGTGACGATGAGAAGGCTGAGTCTCACGATAGTGGCGACTGCTGTGGCCTTCGTCGTAGTCGCGGTATTGACGGCGCGAACGGCCTCAGCTGCGGCGCCGGAGGGGTTCACCCTCCGCGGTGAGTTCGATGCCAGGTATGCTTTCGGGAACCTGGTGTCGGATCCTGTAGCTTCGTGGAACCTTAGACTCTCAGGTGACCTTGGTTGGGCCATCCTGCCCGGGCTCAATCTCACAGCCCGGGCACACGCAGCGGCTTCATTCCTTGACCTCCAGCCTGAGCTGGGCGTGGACCGACTATTTGTGCAGTACGAAGCCGGGCGCACAAGGCTCACCATGGGGCGTCAGGCGATAAACTGGGGGTTGGCGACAATGTTCCGGCCGACCGATCTCATCACACCGAGGGATCCCACGACCTCGGATGAGAGCCGCCCCGGGAAGGTGCTCGCCACCCTCTACTGGAGGACATCGCCGGTCACCGGAGTCGAGCTCGTTGCCGGGGAAGACGTCTATGCCGTGCGAGCGGGTGTCGCCATTGGGCAGACCAACATGAGAGTGCTGGGAGTCTCACAGCCAGGTGCAAGGCATGCCCTGGGTGTGGACTTCGAGGGGGGCCTCGGCGGGTTGTACGGCGAAGCGTGCTATGATTGGGCAGACGGCGCTCCTGAGGACTACAGCACCGCCGGCACGCTGGGGTGGAAGAAGGCCTTCGGCAGCGGGAAACTGGTGTTTGCGGAGTATCACCGAAAGGATGTTCGCCAGGGGGGTATTCATCTACCATTTAGTTTCGCGGCTGCGGGTATCACATACCCCTTGGATGAGTTTACCACCGCAAGTGCGGCGTTAGTCGCGGACCTGCGCGGTGGGACGAAGACTGCCACAGGAACGCTTTCTATGCTTGTAGCGGACGACCTGGACCTCAACTTCGGCGTGGTGGTGTCCGTGGTTCCCAGCGGTGGCCCGAGCCCGGCAGGCGCGGGGGGCGCGGGGGGAGACACGCGCCTGAAAGGCCAGGCTATGGTGGGGTTGAGGTGGTACTTGTAACCCATCATGATCGTCTACACCTTCTTCCAAAGACAGATCGTGCAGGGGATCGCGCTGACTGGAATGAAGTGACGGGCGACGCGGATATCACAATGAATGAAGAGCCCGGGTCCGCTTGGGGGGAAGCGGTCCCGGGCTCAGTGCTGACTGATGTGTCCCGTCTGGGTGTCTCAGGCTACGGCAGGTAGTGGTCGGGCTCGTCGAGTCCGACTACCCTCTTGAGCCACGACTCGGGGTAGCTGACTGCGTTGAGCTTGCCGTTCTCGGTCACGAAGCCCATGTTGTACTTCCAGATCAGGTATGAAGTTTACCAACTTTAGTGGACACTTTTCGGCTACGCGGCGGAGTGGGTATTGGATGCCTCTCTTAGCTTCCGAGCGGCCTCGTATTCCATGGGGCTCATGTACCCCAGGGCCGAGTGCCTTCGGCGCCTGTTATGGAATCCCTCTATGTACTCGAATACTGCAGATGCCAGAAAACGCCGTGTTGGCCAGGCGTGACGGTCTAACAGCTCTGTTTGCAGGGCCGCGAAAAAGCTCTCTGCAACTGCGTTGTCCAAAGCGTCCCCGACTGTGCCCATCGAGCCTACTATGCCGCACCCACGCGGCGTCTTTCCGAGTATGAGTGAGGTGTACTGGCAACCGTGATCTGAGTGGTGAATGAGGCCTGGCTCGGGTCTGCGGTTCCAGATTGCCATGTTGACCGCATTCACGGCCAGTTCAGCGGAAGCGGTTTCACCCATGGACCACCCAACCACTTTGCGCGAGAAGACGTCGATCACTGCGGCCAAATACAGCTTGCCTTCATCCGTGGGGTGTTCAGTTATGTCGGCAACCCACAGTCGGTCTGGAACGTCCGCTACGAACCGGCGGCTCACAAGATCATCAGAGAGCTTGGCTTTAGGGTCGCGGCGAGTAGTGCCGTACCTACTGCGGCGATGGATTCTCTCTGGCCCCCTAACCCATTTGGAGAACCTGGCAGTCCTGGGGAGGGCGTTTCGGAACCTTTGCGGCATATCGGCGCGAGTATCCGGTCAGCTCGACCAGGTTGTCGAAGAGCTTGGTCTTCTCTTTCTTCGGCGCGCGCACTTCGCGGGAAGCTGCATGGTAACGCGCTGCCTGTCGCAAACGGTGAGGGGCATGTCTTGTCCACCTCTTCCTGTGGGAGGAGTTGCCATTCTAGGCATTCCCAACTCGCCCCCTTCGCGAACATTTTTGATCTGAGGCAATGAATCGATTTCGCGTCCATTTTTGCTGAGGCAACTCGAGCGTTGACTTCCGTTCTATCATCGTCTACAATCAAGTAGAACCTTTAAGTCAGCCCTGTGAGGCTGGCAAGGTCGCAACGGGGATGTAAGCCTGCTCAGCCTCACGGCTGGTGCAGGCATTTTTTCTGAGGAAAGGGGGATGAGTGGTGGAACTCCGCGACAAGAACGTGATCATGGACGAGGCCGCCATGAGGCGCGCCCTAACCCGGATCGCCCACGAGATCATCGAAGCGAACAAGGGCGTCGGCAATGCTGCGCTTGTCGGGATCAGGCGCAGGGGTGGGCCTCTGGCAGAGCGTCTCGCGGCGGAGATCGAAACCATCGAGAGGGTCCGGGTGCCAGTCGGGATACTGGACATTACTCTGTACCGTGATGACCTGACTACCCTGGCGCACCAACCCCAGGTGCACCGCACCGAAGTGAACTTCGAGGTGGCAGGCAGGGCAATTGTGCTGGTGGACGATGTGATCTACACGGGCAGGACCGTTCGCGCGGGAATGGACGCTCTGATGGACCTGGGCAGACCGAAGTGCATCCAGCTAGCTGTCCTAGTGGACAGGGGCCATCGAGAACTGCCGATCAAGCCGGACTTCGTTGGAAAGAACGTTCCTACCTCCCGGGACGAGGTGATCTCGGTGTGCGTCCGGGAGATCGACGGGGAAGACAAGGTCGTTATCCAGCAGATAGTCAGATAGGTAATTAGTCCCTTTAAGCTAGTCCTGCGAGGCTGGCAAGGGAGACCGCGCCTGCGGAGCGGCGCCAACCTTCCTTGTATCACGCGGCCAGGTAGGCCACCTTCGTGAGCCAGACCTGCCGCGGAAGGGCTCCCTGACCCGAACAGACGGGGCATAGCCAGAACCGGGACAGTGAGAGAGGGAGGAGGGGCTGAAGTGGGATTCGATCAGAGAAAAGACCTCCTTGGCCTGCGGGATCTCGGCAGGGAAGAGATTGAACAGATTCTTGACACTGCGATTCCCATGAAAGACATCGTCCAGCGAGAGATCAAGAAAGTGCCGACCTTGAGAGGCAAGGGCCTCATCACCGTCTTCTACGAGAACTCCACCCGCACCAGGACTTCTTTCGAGCTCGCCGGCAAATACTTGAGCGCAGACACCTCCAATCTCGCAGTCTCTACCAGCAGCGTGCAAAAAGGGGAGACCCTGAGGGACACGATCAAGACCATCGAGATGATGGGTCCCCAGGTGATCATCATGCGCCACTCGATGAGCGGGGCCCCACACTACGTGGCACGCAATACCTCCATGAGGGTCATCAACGCCGGGGACGGCACAAACGAGCACCCAACCCAGGGCCTGCTCGACATGTTCACCATCCGCGAGCACAAAGGGAGATTGGACGGCCTGAAGGTTGCGATTCTCGGTGACATCCTTCATAGCCGGGTGGCGCGGTCCAATATCTACGGTTTGCTCAAATTCGGGTGTGAGGTCAGAGTTGCCGGCCCACCGACCCTCATACCCCCCGACGTGGAGAGACTCGGCGTCAAGCCGTGTTTCACGCTCGAGGAAGCCATCCGGGGCGCGGACGTCATAAACGTCCTCCGCATTCAGAAAGAACGCCAGCAGGCCGGGCTATTCCCCTCGGTGGACGAGTACTCGAACCTTTACATGCTCCGCCCGGACCACCTGCGCCTTGCCGCTCCCGGCGCAATAGTCCTCCATCCGGGACCCATGAACAGAGGCGTGGAGATATCCAGCGAGATGGCGGATGGGCCGAGGTCGGTCATCAACGAGCAAGTAATGAACGGAGTGGCCGTCCGGATGGCGGTTCTCTTCCTCATGATGGGAGGTGGCAGAGATGAGGCTGCGAGTTAGGGACGGGCGGATCATAGACCCTGCGCACAATGTGGACAGTGTGGCGGATGTTCTGATTGAGGACGGAAGAATCGTGGGTCTCGAACCTGCCACGGATCCAGATAGGGGCTCCACCCAGGGTGACGCTCAGGTAATCGACGCGACTGGCAAGATAGTATGCCCCGGCTTCATCGACATGCACGTGCATTTTCGGGACCCGGGATACGAGTACAAGGAGGACATCGAGACCGGATCGCGGGCCGCCGCCGCCGGGGGCTTCACCACCGTGTGCTGCATGCCCAACACTGACCCTGTGATAGACAACGGGGCCGTGGCCTCCTACGTACGGAAGAGAGCGCAGGACGCAGGCGTCATTGACGTGTTGCCGTTCGGGAGTATCACCAAGAGACAGGCAGGCGAGGAGCTGAGCGAGATGGGCGAGCTCGTCCGAGCGGGATGTGTGGGGTTCTCCGACGACGGCAAGCCGGTGATGAGGGCAGACGTGATGCGCAACGCCCTGAGCTACTCCCGCATCTTCAACGCGCCCATAATCTCTCATTGCGAAGACTTGAACCTCACTCGCGACGGGCAGATGCACGAGGGCTACTATTCCTTCGTGTTCGGGCTCAAGGGGATTCCCGCCGAGGCCGAGGAAACGATGGTTGCCAGGGATCTCCTTCTCGCCAGACTGACCGGGGGCCGGTTGCACGTGTGTCACGTGTCGACTCGGGGCTCGCTCGAGCTCATACGTCGGGCGAAGGCAGAAGGGATAGCGGTCACCTGCGAAGTGACGCCGCACCATCTGACCCTCACCGACGAAGTGGTGGGCTCCTACGACACCAACACCAAAGTGAACCCGCCCCTTCGGTCCGAGGACCACGTTCAAGCTTTGCGTCAGGCGCTTTCGGAAGGCCTCATTGACTGCATCGCAACTGACCACGCTCCCCACCACCTGGAAAGCAAGGATTGCGAGTACGCTGCGGCCGCCCCGGGAATAGCAGGTCTTGAAACGGCCGTAGCGGTCATAATGGATCGGCTGGTGCACTCGGGTGCCCTCGACATCACAAAGATGGTGAGCCTCTTTACGGTCGGACCCGCGCGGGTGCTGGGCCTGGATCGCGGGACGCTGTCCCCCGGGGCCAGGGCGGACATCACCATCATCGATCCAGATCGGGTGAAGAGGGTGAACCCTGAGACCTTCAATTCCAAGGCTCGGAACACGCCGTTCGCTGGGATGGAGCTTCGCGGGTGGCCCTGGATGACTATATCGGAAGGCCGGGTCGTGGCCCATGACGGAAGTGTCGGCTGAGCCATTGGGCCGAGAGCCTAGTTGTGCGGTAAGCGCGGCCCAAACCAGAGTGGAGGCATGCACATGCCCGTCGTTGAGAAAGCCCGAGTGGTGAGAAACGAACAAGTAGGACCAGATCTCTACGAGATGGAGTGCGCGGCGCCCAGGATCGCGTCCTCGTGCGCGCCGGGGCAGTTTGTGCATGTCCGGACGAGCCCGGCTTACCATCCGCTGCTGAGACGGCCGCTCAGCCTGTATGACGTGCGCAGGAGCTGCGGGACTATACACCTCCTGTACAAGTCCTGCGGCCTCGGCACGGGGCTACTGTCCGCCGCAGCGCCGGGAGAGACCATCGACATCCTGGGGCCGCTCGGGACCGGGTTCACGTTGATTGAGGCGGGACGGCGGGCACTCCTGGTGGGGGGAGGGGTAGGCATCGCCCCGCTTGTCCACCTCGCCAGGGCATTGAGAGAGCGAGGGCGCGAGGTGCGAGTACTCTACGGCGCGAACACTGCCTGTGAACTCGCCGCATCCACGCGCCTGGACGCCCTGGGTGTGGACTGGCTTGCCGCCACACTGGATGGCAGCGCAGGCTTCACGGGGCTCGTTACCGAATTGCTAAGCGAGCAGACCAGCCAGGGCGCGGTGGACTTCATCTATACGTGCGGCCCTGAGCCGATGATGGTCCAGGTGGCTGAATACGCCGGAGCAAGGGGCATACCCGGAGAAGCCTCGCTCGAGGCCAGGATGGCTTGCGGGGTGGGGGCGTGCCTCGGCTGCGCAGTGCGGCTTGTCGGCCCGGGAGAGCAGTACGCCCGCGTCTGTCGTGACGGGCCGGTGTTCCCGGTGCACGCGGTGGAGTTCCGGTATTGAGCGCTTCCTGGCGAGGGGGGATTTGCGTGGAGGGACGAGAGCCTTTCCTTCAGGGAAGACCGGACCTCAGTGTGGACCTGGGCGGAATCAGGCTGGCGAACCCGGTGGTGGTCGCCGCTGGGACGTTCGGCTACGGGCAGGAATATGAGGAACTGCTGGACCTATCTCGCATCGGCGGCATCGTTGTCAAGGGGACCACGAGGCACCCCCGGCCGGGCAACCCCGCTCCGCGTATCGTCGAGACTCCGTGCGGAATGCTCAACTCCATCGGGCTTCAGAACCCCGGCATCGATGTGTTCATAGAAGAGCACCTTCCCCGCCTGTTAGACAGAGGGGCCACTGTGATTGCCAACATCGCGGGAGACAGCGTCCGCGAGTATGCCGAGATGGCCCAGATGATCGAGAAACATCCAGGTGTGGCTGGGATAGAGCTGAACATCTCTTGCCCCAATGTGAGTCACGGGGGAATGCACTTCGGGTCTGATCCAGCTCTCACCCGCGAGGTGGTGCGCGCGGTGAGGGAGGTGACGACGCTGCCGGTCATCGCCAAGCTCTCACCGAACGTCGGCGACATCGTGTCCATCGCCGTGGCGGCTCAGGATGCCGGGGCGGACGCGCTTTCGATGATCAATACCTTGCTCGGAATGGCAGTGGACGTCGATGCGAGGAAGCCGGCCTTGGGCAACGTCTTCGGAGGGCTTTCGGGCCCGGCGATCAAACCCATTGCCCTGCGCATGGTTTACCAGGTGCGCCGAGAAGTGGATCTGCCCATCCTGGGGGGCGGAGGGATCATGAGTACACGAGACGCACTGGAGTTTCTCATGGTTGGCGCCGGCGCCGTGTCCATCGGCACGGGGACATTCGTCAACCCGACGCTCCCGCTGGAAGTGGTGAAAGGACTCGAGGACTACCTTCGGGCTCACGGCCACTGCCGCATTTCGGAGATCGTAGGAGCGGCGCTCGTGTGATTGATTGCTCAAGGCCGCCGCTGATTGGAGGACTTCGAGTTGAAACCAAGAGACCGCGTCATCCTAGCGCTGGATGTGGATAAAGAGGACGAGGCGCTCGCCCTTGTTGAGAAGGTGGCCGGGAACGTGTGGGCCTTCAAAGTGGGAATGCAGCTTTTCAACAGCGCAGGTCAAGACATTGTCAGGAGGATTCAGGACCTCGGAGGCAGAGTCTTCGTGGACCTGAAGTTCCACGATATCCCCAACACCGTGGCCCGAGCCGTGCGGGTCGTCACCAGGCTGGGATGCCTCATGTTGGACGTACATGCTTCCGGCGGTACGGACATGATGCGGGCCGCGGCGGAGGCGGCCCTGGATGAGGCAGCCCGGCTCGGCATCCCCGCCCCGCTCATTCTGGCGGTGACTGTATTGACCAGCATAGACCAACGTCAGTTGGAGGAGGAGCTGTTGATTCGGGGCGAAAGCGTCGAGAGAGTGGCTGCCAAATGGGCGCGGATGGCCCAAAGCTCCGGTATCAGCGGCGCGGTGTGTTCGCCGAGAGAGATCGCCGCCGTCCGGGCTGCATGTGGCCCTGACTTCGTAATAGTGACCCCTGGAATCCGCCCGGCCTGGGCTGCCAACAACGACCAGAAACGGGCCTTGACGCCGGGAGAGGCGATCAAGCTTGGCGCGGACTATGTTGTAGTCGGGCGGCCCATAACTCACGCTGAGGACCCCGCCTGTGCCGCCAGGATGGTCATCGAAGAGATGGAGGGGACAAGCTGTGCTCAGTGAAGAACTAGCGTTAGAGATTCTCGAGGAATCCGGTGCACTCCTGGAAGGCCATTTCGTCCTCACTTCAGGCAGGCACAGCGACCGCTACGTCCAGTGCGCTCAGGTTCTCAGGTATCCTCACTACACCGAACAGCTGGCGCGGCACCTGGCAGAGCAGTTCTCAGGTGACCGCGTGGACCTCGTCATTGGTCCCGCCATCGGCGGCATCATAGTCTCTTACGAAGTCGCGCGGCAGCTCGGAGCCCCAAGCTTGTTCACGGAGCGAGTGGACGGGATAATGACCCTGCGCCGTGGATTCTCTATCTTCCCGGGTCAGCGTGTTCTTGTGGTAGAGGACGTGACCACCACCGGTGGGTCAGTCCGTGAGGTCATGGACGTGGTGGAGAAGCATGGTGGGCAGGTAGTTGGAGTAGGCGCCTTGGTTGACCGATCCAACGGCAGGGTGGATTTCGGCGTGAAGCAGCGCGCCGTAGTCACGCTGGACATGAGGTCCTGGGACCCCGGTGAGTGCGCATTGTGCAGAGAAGGGCGGATACCTGCAATCAAGCCCGGGAGCCGCGTCAACACCGGGGGAGATTCTCCTACTGTGGTGGAAGGAAGCAGGGGATGTTGCTAGAAATACTACTATTGGCTCGGAAAGGGGTAGATCGCTCTGAGCCAGGAATCAAGAGCAAGGCAGGGGTTGACCTATGAAGCAGCCGTGGAAGGCGTATCTCAAAGCCGGTATTGTCCAGTTCATGGCCTATCCTCAGGTAATGAAGGGTGAGGGGCCTGTCTATGAGACGGTCAAGAAGATAGTGGACGACGAGTTCTTCGGGTCTGTGGAGATCACCCACATTGCCGACGTGAACGAGCGGAAGCGAGTGGCCCAGATTCTTGCCACCGGGCACATCGAAGTCGGCTATGGCGCCCAGCCCGTCCTCCTGTCGAACAAGCTGGACATCAACTCACTGAATCCGGACGAACGGCGCCGTGCAATGGACCGCGTCAAGCTGGCGATCGACGAGGCGTATGAAGTGGGCGCAGGCAAACTTGCCGTATTATCCGGGAAGGACGTCGCCAGGCCGGATCGGGCGCGTGCCACTGCGCTCCTGGTAGCATCCCTCAAGGAGATGTGTGCCTACGCTGCAAGCAAGGGCACGCTCACCATAGTCCTGGAGACCTTCGACGATGTGGTGGACAAGAAATGCCTGATTGGTCCGTCGACCGCGGCCGCCGAAGTCGCTGCGGCCGTCCGTGCCGAGCACTCGAACTTCGGACTGATGGTTGACCTCAGCCACATACCGATGCTGAATGAGACTTCTATCGAGTGTCTTGCGGCTGTCAGGGATTACCTCGTCCATGTACATGTCGGCAACTGCCTGTTCAACCAGCCCGGCCACCCCGCCGATGGGGACCAGCACCCCAGGTTCGGAATCCCCGGGGGCAAGAACGACGTGCCGGAGCTTGCCGAGTTCCTGCGCGGCCTGTTCGCCATCGGATACCTAGGAGACCGGAAGGCCTTCCTGCCGACGGTGGCATTTGAAGTCAAGCCGCTGCCCGGAGAGGACTCTGATGTCCTGGTCGCCGGCACAAAGCGGGCCTTCGAGGAAGCCTGGGCCCTGGTGTAGTGGGGCTTCAGCAGAATTGTGAGGTGGAAGGGCTGTGTTCGACCCGAACGACTTCGTGCCGGAGTCGCTCTTTGAGCGCATAACCGCAGTCCGGGTTGACTACCCCGGGGCGATCATGGAGGAAGCACTTGCACGGGGGCGTCGAGAGGTCCTAGCGCCCGACGGGAAGCTCTGCATTCTCGCGTGCGACCACCCGGCGCGCCGCGTGACCAGTGCTCTTGGTGACCCCACGGCGATGGGGGACCGTCACGACTACCTAGGCCGCATACTTCGAGTGATGTCTCATCCGGAGATCGACGGGGTGATGGCCACACCTGACATAATCGAGGACCTTCTGATCGTATCCCACCTACTCAGGCGGCACCGCGGAGGCGGGTCCTTCCTGGACGGCAAGATATTGATAGGTTGCATGAACCGTGGGGGCCTCGCCGGCACTGTGTTCGAGCTGGACGACGCAATGACATCGTACACCGTCGAAAGCATGGTGGCGCATAGACTTGACGCCGCGAAGATGATGTTCCGGCTGGACCCTTCCAACCCGGACTCCCTGGCCACCATGGTGTACTGCGCCGAGGCCATGAATGCCCTAAACCGGGTGAAGATGCCCGTGTTCCTTGAACCGCTCCCCATAGAGAAGACCGACTGCGGGTACCGGGTGAAGAAGACTTCCCTCGATATGATCCAGACCATCGGTGTCGCGTCTGCCATGGGGGAATCCACGGCGAGGCTCTGGCTCAAGATCCCCATCGTGCCGGAGTTCGAGAGGGTGGCACGGTCGACCACACTTCCCCTTCTGCTCCTAGGTGGCGAATCCTCGGGCAATCCCACCGAGGTCATTCGCGAATTCCGCCGGGCCTTGAACGCGGGGGCGAACGTGAGGGGCGCACTGATCGGCCGGAACGTGCTTTACCCGGGTGATGTCGACCCGCTAGGGGTGGCGCTCGCCATAAGCAGGATGATTCACCGCGGGTATTCTGCGGACCAGGCCATAGCCGAGATAAACGAGGTGGCGGGTTTCGGTCGGGATCTCTACCGGATGGAGTCAGCTACCCCACGGCTAAAGCCGGAGGCTTGCGATAAGCAAGCCTGGAGCTGACCAGCCTCAGCTCATCGGCCGTAAGGCCTTCGGGCTACGTTATTCAGGTCATGACACCCTGGGATGCGTGCCATTTCCAGGCTCTGTCGCTCGGCATTAGACAGGCATACCGACCGGATAGCCGTCCGGCATAGGCCCTGTTTCAAGTTGAACGGCTTCGACGTGCATCCAAAGTACCTGCGGCTGCTTCAAAAAGCCGATGGATACGAGTATACCCAGAAAGGGGGAAGCGGCGTCTCCTCCCCACGCCTGAAGGCGGGAGCTCCCGACGCCGCGTAGGCTGGTGGTGGACCGCGGTGACGTCACTGACGAAACGCTTCTCCGCCTCATAAGAATCGTGAATCTGCTCCGGACTGCCCCAGATGGCATGACCTTGGCGGAACTCGCCGAGAGGTGCGGTGTCCCCGCTGCGCTGGTAAGGGAGGACCTCATCAGGCTCTCCGAGTACTGCCGCGCGCCCCTCGTCAGCAGCCTGGACGCCCCCGACGCCCACGAGGATTCAAGCCCTGAAGAAGAAGTGTGGAGCCTCGCGTCCACTTACTTCTCCTTTCCGATCACGTCACTTTCCAGGGGTGAGGCTTTGACACTCCTTCGCATCCTGAGGCGGGCGGATGGGGAGTCCGCCGCAGCTTCCGCCAGGAAGAAGGTGGAGCGCAGCCTCGACCTGACGAAATCTCCAGCTGAGGTGGATCGTGCCCTGGGTCGGAGAGTCGTGAAGACCGGCAGGACCATGTACGGCTCCGGGCAGGAGGAGTCCAGACTCGATGCTTTGGAGAAGTTCGCGTCCGACGGGACCGCTCTTTCGATCATTTACGAGGATACCCGTGGCCGCCGCACAGAAAGGGATACCTGCCCTGCCGCGCTAGTGTACGACTGGCGCACGTGCGCCTGGTACTTGTACGGTTACAACCCGCGAGACGGCGGGTTCCGCCATTTCCGGGTGGACCGGATTCGGCGCTTCTGGCCGTCTTCGAAGAGCCTCCCGGCGCCGGACTCCGCCGAAGTGGACCGGCACGTTCGTTCGTGCTGGGGGGTGGAGTGCACCGGCCCTCCGGTTGCGGTGGCTGTCCGGTTCGCGAACGATTTCAACGTCATCGAAAGGATGCGTGCGGACACAGCTGACAGGCAGTCCGCAACTTACGAAGAGTGCGCTGACGGATCTGTCATATACCGCGACATCATGCCCGGGTACAACGAGTTCCGCACTTGGGTGCTGTCCTTCGGCGAGTCGGCGGAGGTGCTGGCTCCGAAGGAGCTGCGGGACAGTGTGGCCGCAAGTGTCGCCCGGGTGCTCGAACGGTACAGAATCCGGGTGGAATAGCCCTATCCACGCACGCGCACATCCGCCATTCTGGGAGTAGCATTCAGGGAGGTTGATGCAGGCCCTATCCACGCACGCGCAGATCCGCCCCGTGCTTCGTCCACTTGTCCTGAAGACCCATAGAGTCATCAAGTCCACGTCTCGTTGTCCCCACGCGTGTGGGGGTGAACCGGCCATAGTGCCTATCTGAAGCCCGGGCTACACCTGTGCCTCTGGGCTTCAGTCGTGTTTTTGGGCACTTCCACGCGACGAGGAAGGAAAATGCGATTAGGCGGAGAAATACTTAGATCTGACGACCATGGAGCCCCTAATCGTGAAGAATCGTGCGTATTCCCCATAGATAGTCAAAATCGCCGAGTTTTCATGGATGACCTCGAGAGGCTCACGGTCCTGTCGAACCCGCGTGCCGCGCGGGACCGGGAGGCACGGCTTTGGAAGCCATTAGAATCATTCACACATCCGACCTGCACTTAGACTACACCCTCACTGACTACAGGCGGGAAGTTCGAGCCATACGCCGGGCGGAACTCATCGAGGCTTTCAATTTCCTCGTCGATGAGGCGATCCGGGCTGAGGCGAAGCTTTTCGTAATCGCAGGGGACCTTCTCTGCGCGGAGTCGGTGGCGGACACGACCATGGGGGTGGTTCGTGCCGGGTTCGCCCGCCTCATGAAGGCGGGCACTTACGTCGTCCTCGTGCCGGGGGAGGCGGAGGAGGGGTGCGGCCTCGATGCACTGCAGGAGGTGGCCTGCGAAAGCAATGTGCACCTGTTCGCAGGAGAGGAGTGGGCCAAATTCACCCCGTTTCCTGAGTTCACAGTGTACGGCCTGCGAACTACGGGTAGGAACGCCGGTTCGGCGGTGCTTGCGAACCTGGCAATCGAGGGCCCTGGCCGCCACATGGGTGTGATGCATGGGACGTTCTCAGGGACCCCCGGGTTCGAAAAGCCCCTATCCCCGGTTTCCTCTGAGGACCTGTCTGCAGCGGGCCTGGATTACCTGGCGTTGGGCCACTACCACAACATGGTGAACTGCTCCGTTGGCCGGGCGACATGTTGGTACTCGGGTGCCCCGGCACACCACGGGTTCGACACGAGGGGAGAGCGGCACGCCCTCCTAGTCACCTTCAGGGACCAAGGCACAAGAGTCAGCCCGATCAAGGTCCCCAGCCGGGCGCAGCGGGTCATATGTGTGGACGTGACAGGGAAGTCCAAAGACCAGCTTTTCGCCAGGCTCAAGAGCCTCGAAAGCGAGGATCTGTGTCTCAAGGTTGAGCTCCAGGGACACTTGGACGAAAGAGACGCATCAGTCCCTCGGGAACTCGTCGAAGAGTTCTCTGGCCGGTTCTTCCACCTGGAGGTGGTGGATAGGACTGCTGTTGGACTGGGCAGGCGGGGGCGACGCGCGGAACGGCCCCAAGGTTCTGACCTGGGACCTCCTGTTCGGGCATTTCTCCGGAAGGTCACAGAGATCTCGTCCGGGGCTCGGAGTGCGAGCGGGGCTTTCGGGGATGTGCCTGCTTCTGTGCTCGCGCGAGCGGTGAAGTATGGCCTCTCGGCGCTGGGGGAGGTGCGAGGGATTGAGAATCGAGAAGCTGGCGATTCAGGGAAGGGACAAGTACCCCCTGCTTGAGCTCGAGTTCGCTCCTGACTTCTCGCTGATACTCGCGCGGGACCCCGAGATTCGGAGGCTGGTGGTTGGCGCTCTGGAGTCGTTGGGATCCCAAGGCGGGGCGATGAAAGACCCTGGCACGGCTGTGCGTTCAGCTGTGACCGTGGTAGATGAATCCGACCGCAAGCTCATGTTCGTCCGTGACTTCCTGTCAGGCGGCGGCCTGCGTGTCGTAGACCTGGACACCGGCCTCGAGGCACGTCCCCCTGAGCGGGTTGCCGAATCCCTTACGCTGCTCGATCGGGAGTTCGGCAAGCTAGACGGCAAGAAGGTGATCGGCAGGATCCCTCTCTCGGAGCTTCTGGGGGACGACGGTGTGAGGCTTGCAGGCGCTGTAGATATCATTGATGCAAGGATCGCCTCGGTGGAGTCACACCGCAAACCCGGGGCTGCCGATGTCCGCAATCGGATCTCTGAGATACTCTCGATGCGCGCGCGACGTGACGAACTCAGGGAGAGGTTGACTTGGCTTTCGGAGCGCATCGTCTACCTGGATTCGCGGATCTCCTATATCGACCAGGCCTTGCGTGCGCATGCGGAGCGCAAAGAAATCGAGGAGTACATAGCCAGGCTCAAAGCAGAGTTCGATACTACGAGGAAAAGGCTTTCCGACGTGACCTCCGCGGAGACATCCCTCGCCACGGCCAAGGCAGCGCTGAAAGCATTTTGCGGGCGGGAGAGCGCGTTTGACCCGTCGATTGCATCTGAGATCCGGGCGCTCCAGAACACTCTGGGACCCCTGGAGAGGCAGGCGGTGGAGCAGGAGGCCCAGCAGTCCCAGTGGTCCGGGCGGTTCACCCGCCTCAAAGCGGATCTGGCATCGGTTGTGCAAAGCTTGGAGGAGATGGACTCGGCGAGGCTTTCGCGGGAGACGGCGGGACAGATCCAGTCACTCGCCATAAGCGTGGAGGAGCGCGAACTCCGTCTCGCGTCGCTCGAGGAGAGTATCGCCGCTCTCGACCGGGCTCTGCTCCGCCAGAGGCTCTGTGAGGTGCTGTCGCTCTCCGGCGGGATACTGACTGTCCTCTGTGTACTCGGATTCCTTTCGCCCGGCCGAAGCTTCTGGCTGTTCGGCCGGGCGATTCCAGGTAATCCGCTGCTCTTTGCGGGGCTCGCCACAGGTGTGGCTGCAGCAGCCATCGGCCTCATGGGCGGGGCGAGACTCGAAGCGAAGCACGAGGCCAAGGAGAGATTGGAGAAGGAGAGAACAACCCTCTGGCGGCAGTTGGGTTGGAGCCGCCAGCAGTTGGCAGTGGTCCTGGGGGGCCACAGCCTGGAGCAGTACATGGCTGACCTCGAGACCCATAGGCGTCTGGTCGAAAGGAGGGCCGAGCTCGAGAAGTCCGTGGAGGCGGCGGGGATCGACCTGACTCGGGCGCGGAACGAGGCCGACCTCCTCAGGGTACGTATCCAGCGGTGCCGGGAGCGGCTCTCTGAGCTCCTGCGGATCGTGGGGTTCAGTTCATCCGCTAAGTACCTCGAGGAATGCGAGCACTACCGCAGAGTGGAGCTCGCAGCGGAGGAGGCCGCGGCAAGGCTCCGCTCGGTCCTGGGGAACCGGTCCAGGTGGACGCTGGAGACGGATCTTGAGATCATCGTGGAAGAGATCGCGTCTGCCGAGGCGGAGAGGGATGCACTTGCGGACCCCAAGACATCTGAGCGTGTCATGGATCTTGTGGAGGAGTACGCGCTCAAGATAACAGAGCGGATGGCGCTCGCCCGTGAATCGGAGATGGGCGCCGCTGAACTCGCCCGAATTGAACAGGACCTGAGCGGTCTGGATATGTGGGAGCTGGCGAGCGATGCGGCGGAACTCGAGAAGGACGAGAGCGAACGCGGCGAAGACCGTGCTGCCCTCTCCATCGCTCGTCTGATCCTCCTGGAAGTGATGGAGGACGCGGGCTCCTTTGCCGGGGCCAAGCTCGCTTCCCTGACTTCGGACATTCTCGATTTCATGACTGGGGCCGCGGGGCACCGGGTGGCTCATCGGATTGAAGGCGACGAGTTGGTGCTCACCATTGATGAGCAGGACGCGGATACGTTGGTTCGCGCCGCTCTCGCCGCAAGGCTCGCGGCGAGCGAGTGTGCGAACGGGCATGGGGTTCACCCCCTGCTGCTAGTGTACCCGCCACTACAGGCAGGTGTATGCAAGGGCAGAGCAGGGAGGCGCACTCAAGACGTGGCGAGACAGATACTTCCCGCGCTCAGAAAGCTTGCCCGCACCCGGCAGGTGATATGGCTCGCGGAAGGGGTGGACCTGGAAGAAGCCTTCCCAGAAGGCCAACCAGTCAATATCATCTGAGCGTCGCAGGAACTCGAGGCGTGGTATGGAATTTCCTATGGGAATACTGCGCCGGGGAGGCTCTGCCTTTGCAGTTCGTCTCGGGATTCACCTGCGTCT
The DNA here is from genome assembly GCA_024655925.1 of Bacillota bacterium. Lineage (NCBI taxonomy): Bacteria > Bacillati > Bacillota > Bacillota bacterium. The sequence continues at coordinate 32,939 of JANLFS010000005.1, forward strand.
CATGCGGACAGTCCGTGGGCTCCCTCCCAGTGGGCTACACCTGCCCGGTCTGCGGCGGAGTCCTGGACGTGAAGTATGACTATGACTCCATTGCCTCATCTGTTTCGCATGCCACACTTCGGGCAGATCCGGAAATCTCCATCTGGCGATACGAACCGTTCCTGCCGGTCGACCCGGGGAGTCCGCGACCCCGGCTCCGCGTGGGCGGTACCCCGCTGTATAGCTCGGAAGCGCTCGCATCCGAGCTCGGCTTGGCCTCCGTACTTGTCAAAGACGACGGCATGAACCCGACCGCATCACTGAAGGACCGGGCATCCGCAGTCGCGGTCGCCCGGGCAATGGAGGCCGGAGCCACCACCATCAGCTGCTCCTCCACCGGGAATGCTGCATCATCGCTGGCCGGAAGCGCCGCATCGGTTGGCATGCGTGCTGTGATTTTCGTGCCCGAACGCGCCCCGGCCGGAAAGATCGCTCAGCTTCTTATCTTCGGCGCTGTGGTGGTACGGGTCGAGGGCAGTTACGAGGACGCGTTCAACTTGTCCTCCGAGGCCATTAGGGTATACGGGTGGTACAACCGGAACGCGGCGATAAACCCGTACATGCTTGAGGGAAAGAAGACTGTGTCTTTCGAAATCTGTGAGCAGATGGGGTTTGACGTTCCTGACTGGGTCGCGGTGTCTGTAGGAGATGGGTGCACAGTTGCGGGGGTATGGAAGGGATTCCGCGAATTCCATAAGGTGGGCCTTATATCGAGAACCCCGAGGATCCTGGGGGTGCAGGCGGAGGGGTCGAATCCAATAAGCACTGCGTTCCGCACAGGACGACGCGTCGAACCAGGGCGCGAGGACACAATCGCCGATTCTATCGCAGTAGCAGTCCCGAGAAACCCCGATAAGGCCCTCGCTGCCATACGTGAATCCGGTGGGACTATGGTCGATGTCTCTGACGAGGAGATCCTCGACGCCATGCGCCTTCTGGGCCGGACCGCAGGCGTCTTTGGGGAGCCCGCCGGAGTAGCGGGCCTCGCTGGCCTTCGCCGCTCTGTCCGGTCTGGCGTGGTTGACCCCACATCTAGGGCCTGCGTGATAGTTACCGGAAACGGTCTGAAGGACATCGTCTCGGGGGCTCGGGCAGCCGGGGAGCCGATCACCATTCCTCCCGACCTCGCGCTCCTGGACCGCAAGCTTGCAGCGGTCGCGCCATTTGCGATCTCGACCTGAAGGACAACGGAGAGCGTGCCGGTCGGGGTACCCGGACCACCTGAGACACAATCGCGTCTGGGTGGCTGGAGACGGGACACGAGGGGTGTGGTCCATGGAGGACCTCTTGATCCGGGGGGGCACAGTCGTCACGCCAGATTCAGCGGAACCTGCCGACGTGTGGGTATCGCGAGGCAAGATCGTATCCATCGATCCGCCTTCCGGCCCTGACGGGGGTGCGGCGGCGCGCGAAGTCGTCGATGCCCGCGGTCTTCTGGTTCTGCCCGGGGTCATTGACGCACATGTTCATTTCGGCCTCAGGTCGCGAAACGCGACAACCGCTGACGACTTCGCCTCCGGGACCAGGGCGGCCGCCATGGGCGGTGTGACCACTGTCATAGACTTCGCAGACCATCTTCCAGGCCTTACCCTGTCTCAATGCGCTGCACTGCGCCTTGAGGAGGCGGCCCCTCAGGCCGCGGTGGACTACACGGTCCACCAGAACGTAACCAGGGTACGCCCCGGCATCGAGCGGCAGCTTTCGGACTTGAGGGAGTCGGGGATCGCGAGCGTGAAGGTATTCACAACATACCGAGATGCCGGGTACATGCTGGACCCGGCTGATTTGGCTGCGCTTTTCCGCGCAGCGCGATCCAGCCAGATCCTAGTCACGGTGCATGCAGAAGATGACGCGGCGATCTCTGCAGCCCGACAGGATCTCGAGAGTTCAGGCCGGACCGCACCACAGTATCATCCATGGTCGAGGCCGGCGCGAGCCGAGGCAGCAGCGGTCCAGCAGGTTCTTGGGGTGGCGTGCTCCGCCGGAGGAGCTGTGTACTTCGTGCATATCTCAACAGGACGCGCGGCACTGGAGATCATCCAGGCAAGGGAACGGGGGTGTGCGGCATATATGGAGACGTGCCCACACTACCTGCTACTGGGAGAAGACCGGTACACGGGGAACCACCCTGGGTTGTATATCATGAGCCCCCCTCTAAGGACGCCCCTGGACCGCGCCACACTCTGGGGTGCTGTACTCGGCGGGCACGTGGACGTCATAGCCACAGACCACTGCGCCTACACGGTTGCCCAGAAATCCCAAGCTACGTCCTGCTTCGACACCTTGCCCGGGATTCCGGGCGTTCAGGCTTTGCTCCCCCTCTTGTACACCTATGGAGTATGTGTGGGGAAGCTGTCCCTGCCTGACCTTGCGAGGATGCTCTCCTCAAACCCTGCTAAGCTGTTCGGGCTGTTTCCCCGAAAAGGCGAGATAGCCCCGGGCGCGGATGCTGACATAGTCCTCTACGATCCTGCTGGTACAAACGTGATCCGGGGGGAAGCCCTTGCATCAGCGGCGGGGTACTCACCATTCGACGGCATGGAAGTGCGCGGTCGGGTCAACCGAGTCTTTCTCCGCGGAACCACGGTGGCGCATCGGGGGGAATTCACTGGGTCACCAGGGCGCGGCGAGTTTGCCCGCACTGCAGTTACTTGAGTCTCGTGGAAGGGAGTCTTGAGAGTGAACCACGTTACATCCGCAGTACTCGAAAGGGCAAAGGCATACGAAGGCAAGATGGTGCAATTTCTCCGAGATCTGATACGTATTCCGAGCCCGAGCGGCAAAGAAGGCCCCGCCATGCGGCGGATTGCCCAGGAGATGCAGGAATTGGGCCTGCCTGATGTGTCCATAGATGAGATTGGGTGCGTGGTTGGCCGGCTTGGATCGGGTGATCTCAGGGTCCTCTACGATTCCCACATCGACACGGTGGGAGTGGGTGACCCCGACGCCTGGGCCCATGACCCGTACGAGGGCAAGCTCGAGGGCGGTGTGATATACGGGCTTGGGGCTTCTGACAACAAGGCTGCCATTGTGTCCATGGTCTATGGCGCCAGGATCATGATGGACCTGGATTTGGGGCGGGGGGCCACCCTTTACGTCGCCGGAGTGCCTCAAGAGGAGGATTCCGACGGGTGGGCGGTGGGAGAAATGATATCCCGGGGGTTTGTGACTCCTGACTGCGTGGTCCTGGGGGAGTGCACGAACCTGGGGATCAACCGTGGCCACCGGGGCAGGTGTGAGGTCCTGGTGACGGCGCGGGGTGTCTCGTGCCATGCCAGCGCGCCTGAACGTGGTGATAACGCCATCTACAAGATGGTTCCGGTAATCCAGGCGCTCGAGGCTCTCTCAGCCCGCACCCTGGACGACCCCTTCCTGGGACGGGGGACCCTCGCAGTCACCAGGATCGAGAGCCACAGCGGCTCCCTGAATGTTGTCCCAGACAAGTGTCAGGTATACATAGACAGACGCATGACTCTCGGCGAGACCGCTGCCGATGTCATGGAGGCGGTGCAGGCTGCCGCCGGTCCTGACGTTTTGGTGTCGCTCCTGCGCTATGCCGAGTCAAGCTGGACGGGGTACCGTGCCGACATGGTGAAGGACTACCCAACATGGGCTCTACCGGAGGATCACCCACTGGTCAAGGCAGGTGTCGAGGCAGCCCAGGCTGTCCTGGGCGCGACGCCGCCGGTGGGGAAATGGGAGTTCAGCACGGATGGGGTGTCCACCATGGGCAAGCATGGAATCCCGACTATCGGGTTCGGACCCGGGGAGGAGAAGTACGCCCACACAGTGCAGGACCAAGTCCCCGTGGACCACTTGGTCCGGGCCGCTTCATTCTATGCTGTCTTCCCGGGCGTCGCCGCGCGGATGATCTCGAGGCAGTAACGTCATTCCAGATGACGAGGGGGAATAGGATTTGGAGGCTTCCCGCGTCAGGATGGTTGTCAATGGCCAGGAAGTCATACGAACCGTCCCTACATCCATGACACTCTTGGAGTTCCTACGGCAGGAACTTGGGCAGACCGGCACGAAGGAAGGGTGCGGCAAAGGTGAGTGCGGCGCGTGCACGGTCATACTCGACGGGGCCGCCGTCGACTCCTGCCTCGTTTTCGCCTACCAGTGCCACGGCAAGAAGATCACCACCATAGAGGGGCTGGCGCGTGGAGGGAGGCTCGACCCTCTCCAGGAGGCTTTCATCCGCCACGGGGCTGTTCAGTGCGGTTTCTGCACCCCGGGGATGATAATGTCTGCCCGTGCACTCCTGGACTCAAGCCCTTGCCCCACTGACGCGGAAATCGCCAGGGCCATCTCGGGAAACCTGTGCCGGTGCACTGGATACAGGAGCATCATGGAGGCGATTCGGGATGTCCGCGACCAACGCTGACACCCCTCGGGTGGCTGCCATTGTGGTCGCGGCCGGAGCATCGGTCCGGATGGGCACACCCAAGCAGCTTCTTCTGTGGGATGGTGTACCCATGATCAGGCATGTCACCAGAGTGTTCATGCTGTCCCGCGCAAGCGAGGTCATAGTGATGGTCGGCTGCCGCCCCTCCGAGGTCGGGGCGGAGGCGCTTGCCGGGTGGATTCCAGACGGGCACAAGCCCCTGACGGTCTCCATCAACCCAGACTGGGAGCACGGCGAGATGCTCTCTTCCATCAAGCGCGGCATCCAACTGTCGTCACCTGGGGTGGACGGATACCTCATCGGCTTAGCGGACCATCCTGCGGTGGACGGGAGCTCCGTCGACCTCCTCATATCGGCCTCTTTGGAGTGCCCGCCACATCTCCGCGGTGAGCGGGTATTTGTCCCCACCTTCCGCGGAAGGCGAGGGCACCCGGTGCTTGTTGGAGCGCGACTAGCACAGGAGATACTGTCGCTTCCTCCAGGCGGGACCCTCGCAGACGTCATCAGACCACACCTCGTGCCCGAGAGCATGGTAGAAGTGGACTCCGCCGGGGTACTGCTGGATATCGATACACTTGCGGAGTATGAGGCCGCAATATCACCGGAGGGCAGCGATGGTCGGGACGATTGAGATTCTGGAGAGACTGGTGGAGACTGTGAAGTCCGGGTCCGACGCGGCTCTTGTCACTGTTGTGTCTGCTCGGGGATCCTCCCCGGGTAGAGAAGGGTTCAAGATGGTAGTGGTCGAAGGCGGCAAGACCTTCGGCACGGTCGGCGGTGGGCCCCTCGAAGCCGCAGCGATCAAGGCTGGCCTGGACGCGATTGCGGCAGCTGCCTCCTCTCGGGTCTCGCTTGGGCGAGAGCAGGGGGGGCTTGCGGCTCTCGGCATGGCGTGCGGGGGCGAGGTGGAACTTCTCGTAGAGTACGTGTCGGCGGGGCCCAGGGCATACATCTTCGGCGCCGGCCATGTCGGGCTCGCCGTGGGTGAGCTTGCCAAATTCGCAGGGTTCGGAGTGACACTCATCGACGACCGCGAGGAGTTCGCCAATCGTGACCTAGCGCCATGGGCAGATAGGATAGTGGTTTCGGATTTCCAGGAGGCTGCGTTGAGCATACCGGGAGGATTGCGTTCCTACGCGGTGATCGTCACTCGAGGACATGAGTGGGATGAGGTGGTCCTCGAAACGATACTCTCCCTGCCTGAGCAGCCCTTCTATGTGGGAATGATAGGCAGCCGCAGGAAAGTGCGGGAATGCTTCGCGAATCTCGAGGCGAGAAGGATCACGAAGAATGCCCTTGCCAGGGTTCACGCACCAATCGGCCTCGATATCGGAGGCGTAACACCCCGAGAAATTGCCGTGAGCGTCGTGGCGGAGATGGTCGCCGCGAGGTACGGCCGGGACCCGAGGCACACGGAAGGAGAGTGACGCATTTGGCGTCGCGTCAGAGACCTGACCACAAAGACCCGGAGGAGAGGGAGTCTCCTCTCGCCGAGGTGAAGAAGACATTCAAACCCCACCGGGCAATGGCGGAAGCCGGGCGGTGCCTGTTCTGCCACGATGCGCCGTGTGTTCGGGGTTGTCCGGTTGGAATCGACATCCCCGGTTTCATCCGCAGGCTCTCCCAGCGGAACTTCGCGGGGGCCGCAAGGCTGATAAGGACGGCAAACCCGTTCGGGGCTGTATGCGCAAGGGTGTGCCCCGCGGAGGTCCTGTGCGAGAAGAGCTGCACCAGCTCGGGCCTGGCCGAGCCTATTGCCATCGCAGACCTCCAGAGATTCGCGATGGAGCACGCGGTGGCCCGAGCGGGCAGTGCCTCGCCCAAGCCTGTTCCCACGGGCCGCAGTGTCGGAGTGATCGGTGCGGGACCCGCTGGTCTGTCTGCCGCCCTTCTGCTGGCACAGGAAGGCCACTCTGTCACGGTGTTCGAGGCCGAGCAGGAGCCCGGTGGCATCATGCGTTATGGTATACCATCCTATCGGCTCCCGAAGGAGGTTGTCAGGGCTGAAGTCGAGCAGGTAGAGCGTGCGGGGGTCGAGATCCGTCTTGGAGTGACGGTAGGGAAAGACGTGCCAGCGGACTCTCTGCTGTCCAGTTTCGATGTGGTGTTCATCGGGGCGGGCCTGGGCAAGCCACTGGCCCCCCAGCTTCCCGGGGATGAGGTGGCGGGTGTGATCTCTGCCTACTCATTTCTGCACCATGTGAGTGACCCGGATGGGCACGGCCCGCACCCAGACATACCAGACCCACTGGGGAGAGTGGTAGTGCTGGGCGGGGGGAATGTGGCGGTGGACGCGGCGTGTGTCGCGAAAAGACTCGGGGCGGACAGTGTAACCATCGCCTACAGGAGGACCCAGGCGGAGATGCCCGCGTGGCCCCGTGAGATCGAATTCGCCCGGCAGGAGGGAGTCGAGTTCGAGTTCCTCATCTCCCCGGTTGAGGTCATCGGTGCAGATGGCAAGGTAATAGGGGTGAAGGTAGCTCACATGAGGCTCGAAGGCACCGATGAATCGGGGAGGGCTAGACCCGTGCCGGCTGGAGAGCCTGACGAACTGATCGGTGCGGACACGGTCATCCTCGCTTTCGGCCAAGGGCCGAACGAGGAGGTATTCCGGATGTTCGATGGGCTCGAGAGAGACGCGCGCGGGATGGTCTGGGTGGACGAGAAGACTGGAGCCACATCAGTTCCGGGGGTGTTCGCCGGGGGAGACGGGGTGAACGGGGGCTCGACTGTTGTGGAGGCAGTGGCGGAAGGGATCCGTGCGGCCCGGGGGATCTCCCAGTACCTCCGGGGCGCAACGGCGACCTCATAAGGAGAGTGGGGGGATCAGGATGTCGGTAGACCTTTCTATCAGTTTTGCGGGGATAAGGTTTGAGAACCCATTTACCTTGGCGGCCTCACCGTGCACTGACAGTGCGGAGATGGTGTCCAGGGCGTTCGAGGCGGGGTGGGCCGGCGCAGTCATGAAGACCACCTCGGTAGAGGAAGAGGTTGTGGAGCTGTGCTATCCCATGATGGCAGGCCTGGATTTTGACGACAAGAAGGTCGTGGGCCTTGAGAACATCGACCTCATCTCCGAGCGCCACATCGACCTCGTTGAACAGGATGTCCGAGAGCTCAAGGCCAACTACCCCACGAAAATCGTGGGAGCGAGCATCATGGGAGCGAGAAAGGAGCATTGGCAGACCCTCGTCCGGAGGCTCGAGGCCGCGGGCGTGGACTTCATAGAGTGCAGTTTCTCCTGCCCCCACGGGATGCCTGAGAGGGGAATGGGGTCCACCATCGGGCAGGACCCGGAACTCACAGAACGGACTGCCCGGTGGGTTCGGGAGGCGGCAACCAGAGTCCCAGTGGTGATCAAAGTCACGCCTCTCGTCGCAGATCTGCCTGCCATCGCCAGAGCCGTGGTCCGGTCCGGGGCGCACGCGGTCTGTGCAATAAACACGGTCAAGAGCCTGATAGGCGTGGACCTCGACACCTTCGTGCCCTATCCGAATGTGGGGGGGAAGTCCACTTACGGTGGGTACTCCGGGGCTGCGATCAAGCCGATCGCGCTGAGATGTGTCGCCGAGGTGGCAAAGGCCGTGAACATCCCGATTGCGGCCACGGGCGGCATTACAACATGGAGGGATGCAGCGGAGTTCCTGCTCGTGGGGGCGACGAATCTTCAGATTTGTACGGCTGTAATGAAACATGGGTTCAGGGTCATCGACGACCTCATTGATGGACTCTCCATCTACCTCGAGGAGAAGGGTCTATCCGGGGTGGAGGAGCTCGTGGGCCGGGCGCTTCCAAACATCGTGGACCATAGCGAGCTTTCCCGGTCTTACCGACCTGTGTCCGAGATCAACCTGGAGACCTGCATCAAATGCGACGTCTGCTACATCTCCTGCAGGGACGGAGGACACCAGGCCATATCTCTCGACGAGAACAGGCTTCCCAGGGTGGACGAGGAGAAATGCGTTGGCTGTGGCATGTGCGCCACAGTCTGCCCCGTGTGGGACTGCGTTCGGCTCGTTCCGAGATAGGGGCTGAAGGCCGGGAGGTGGGTGTGTGCGTACTTTCAAGACTGTGTGGGCGAGGTCTGGGCCTGAGGCTGTGGCGGCACTTGCCGCCGATTCGGGCGCGATGATCCTTGCGGGCGGGACAGACCTGGTCGTCAAGATGAAAGAGGGGAGAGCCGTCCCAAACACCCTCGTGAACATTGAGGGTGCTTCCGACCTGTCCTGCATCGAGGATCTGGGCGACCAGATCCGGGTGGGGGCCGCGTGCACACACCATGCGATCACCTCATCCACTCTCATCCGCACAAAGGCCCCGCTTCTCGCGGAGGCGTGTCTTTCGATAGGCTCACCCCAGATCAGAAACAGAGGGACCATCGGTGGGAATCTGTGCACCGCGTCCCCTGCCGGAGACGCCATAGCCGCACTCGTTGCGCTTGAGGCCATAGTGGAGATCCTGGGCCCTGGCGGTGTCAGAGAGATTGCTGTCTCCGAGTTCCTGGTAGGCCCAGGCCGCACCACGCTGGCCGGGGACGAGATCGTCCGGGCGGTACGAGTCCCGGTGGATACCGGGGAACATGTGTGGGGATTCCGCAAGCTGGGCCAGAGGCGGGCCATGTCCATCTCGATTGCCAGCGTCGCCGCGCGCGCCAGGCTTTGCCAGGGAGTTCTCTCAGATCTCAGGGTCTCCCTGGGATCGGTCGCTCCCACGGTGGTCCGCGCTTACGAGCTGGAGCGCGAGACACTCGGAGTCGAGTCGACTCCGGACGCCCTCGCCGCTGCATGTAGGAAGGCCAGGAACGCGGCCTGCCCCATCTCCGACATTCGCGGGTCTCGCGAGTACCGTCTCGCCGTGGTGGAGGCTCTATCCTATCAGGTCATCGTCGGGATGCTCCGGCCCGACCAGTTCCGGCCCACCCTACAGGTGGATGACCGGGACCTGGAGACGCGCGGGGTTGCTCAGGCGTCGTGGCGTGAACAGAGCGGGCAGACTCTTCAGCCAGCCGGATCCTGCGATGCTTGTCCGGTCGGATCCCTCGATCTGTCGGACGGGCGGCGCGGTCAGCTAGGCGGGCCGCGAGGGGGCACGATCCGCGTGTCTATCGAGTTCTTTGGGGACCTGAGGCCTCTCGCGCCGGGCGGGCGACTCGACCGGGAACTCCCTGCGGGGTCCACCGCAGCGGATCTTCTGGGGTCTCTGCCCATTGGTGACAGGTCCTACGTGGTTGTGCTCGTCAACATGCGACGCGCGTTCGATGACACGGTCCTCGCCGACGGGGATAGCATCTCGCTGATGAACCCCGTGGGCGGCGGCGCATGAGGTGATGTGGCATGGGGGACTTCAGGTGGGTTGGAAAACCTGTTGCTAGGGTGGATGCTGTTGACAAAGTCGCCGGGTCTCAGAGGTACATGGGCGACCTTGTATTCCCGGGGATGGTCTACGGCCGCGTGCTGCGGAGTCGGCATCCGCATGCTCTGATCAAGTCCATAGATACCTCGAGGGCGGAAAAGGCCCCTGGGGTGATCAGGGTGCTCACTTGGCGTGACGTCCCGGGGTTGAATGCCTACGGAATCGTTGTCCCCGATCAGCCCGTGTTGTGCCACGAGAAGGTCCGGTACATGGGTGACGCAGTGGCACTCATCATCGCTGAATCAGAGGGAGAGGCGGAGGCAGCCCTCGATCTGGTCGCTATCGAGTATGACCCTCTACCCGTGGTCACCGACGCAGAGGCCGCGATGTCAGCGGACTCCCCAATGGTCCACGAACCCGGAAACATCCATCTCCATACGCATGTGGAGAATGGCAACACCGAGGCAGGGTTCGCCCAGGCTGATGTGGTGGTGGAGGGCGTGTACTATACCCCCAGGCAGATGCACGCCTTTCTTGAGCCTGAGTCTGGAGTGGGAGTGCCTGAGAAGGGTGGGGGAGTCACAGTCTACTGCGGATCCCAGCACCCCTACAGAGACCAGATGCAGATCTCCAGGTCCCTCAGGATGAAGCCTTCCCAGATCCGTGTAGTCTCCACTCCGGCTGGAGGGGCGTTCGGGGGAAAAGACGAAATCACCCTGCAGATTCTTGTGGCGCTCGGGGCGATGGCGACCGGGCTGCCGGTCAAGATAGTCCTCTCCCGTGAAGAGTCAGTCATCGCCGGGTGGAAGCGCCACCCGATGAAAATCTACATGAAAACAGGAGCCCTACGCGACGGCACTTTGATTGCCCATGAGGCCCGGGTCGTCGCCGACACAGGCGCCTACGCTTCGCTCGGCGGGCCTGTCACCAACCTGTGCCTTGAGAACTGCTGCGGCGTATACCGGATCCCGAACATCTCACTCTCCGGCTTCTGCGTCTACACGAACAACGGTGTGTCAGGCGCGTTTCGCGGATTCGGGGTTCCGCAGGCCACCTTCGCGATGGAGACCCAGATGGACAAGATTGCAGACGCCCTGGGCATGGACCGCCTCGAGATCAGGAAGCAGAACGCACTGAGGGGCGGGGAGAAGTCGCCCCTCGGGCACACGATGGCAGACGCGGTCGGGACCTCCCGCACTCTTGAGGAAGCCGGCAGACACGAGTTGTGGGTGCGCAGGGAGGAGTTGAAGAAAGAGTCATCCGCCCCGTGGCGCAAGCGAGGGGTTGGACTGGCGGTCCAGATGCAAGGCACTGGCCTCGGGATGGGGCTTCCCGACTATGGTGCCGCCCTCATCCGCCTGGTGTCCGGAGGCAGGTTCGTGGTGTCGCTCTCCTGCCCCGAAATCGGGCAGGGAAACTCCACGACATATGCGCAGATGGCAGCGGAATCTCTGGGATGCGGCATTGGGGATGTGACGGTCATAACGGGCGACACCGCCCTCGGGCCCGACTCAGGGAGCTGCACCGCGTCGAGGTCCGTTTACACAGGGGGCAATGCTATATCCCTTGCTGCACGACAGATGAGAGAGAAACTCCAGGCTGAGGCAGGTCGTGTGCTCGGGGTCGAACCCGAGGGTGTGGTGATCGAGTCGGGAGCAGCGCGAGCCGGCGAAAGGCGTGTCTCGTTCTCAGAGCTTGCGGCGATGGTTTCCGCAGAAGGCCGCGAAATCTCTGCAGACGGGGCGTTCATCTGGCCTGTCGCCGACAAGCCGGTTCAGGGTGCGGTGGGTCTTCCACACCTCATCAACTCCTACGTGACCCACCTCGCTCTGGTGGAGGTGGACGAGATGACCGGGGAGACAGAGGTCCTGCGCATAGTGGCCATAACCGACGCCGGCCGGGTCGTGAATCCTCAGGGGCTCGTCGGGCAGTCCGAGGGCGGCGCGGTCATGGGGATGGGGTATGCCCTCATGGAGGACACGATCATCGAGGACGGCATCACGAAGACGCCGAATTTCTCCACCTACATAGTCCCCACCAGCATGGACACTCCGGAAGTGGAAACCAGGGCCGTCGAGGTCCTCGAACCCACGGGGCCTTTTGGGGCGAAAGGAATAGGTGAGGCGGTGATGGTTCCGGTTGCCCCGGCGATCACAGGAGCCATCAGAGACGCAGTCGGTGTCTGGCTGGACAGGATACCGGCCACTGCGGAGCGAGTGTTGGCGAAGATCTGGGAGAACCGGGAGAATCGGAGGTGATCGATTGGTACGGCATCAGCGGTGGTCTGGGACCTGGTTTCCCGTTTCCGCTCCAGCTCCCAGAGTGGATGGAAGAGACAAGGTTACCGGGGCTGCAGTCTACGGGGCGGATCTTTCCTTCGACGGAATGCTTCACGCAGTGGTGGTCAGGGCGCGCTACCCCCACGCCGTCGTGAACGCGATACACACCGAACAGGCGAGACGGGCTCCTGGGGTTGTGGCTGTTCTCACCGCGGCCGACATCCCCGGGCGCAATGCTTTCGGAGTAGTCATACAGCATCAGCCCTTTCTTGCATCTGAGCGAGTCAGGTACCTGGGCGACGGCCTTGCCCTGGTCGCTGCGGAGACACGGGATCAGGCCGAGAGGGCCGCCGGCCTTGTGAGGGTGGACTATACCGAGCTGCCGGCAGTCTTCTCACCGGAGGAAGCCCAGGCCCCCGCCGCGCCAGTGATCCATGAGGAATACCCGGGGAACGTGGTCGTGCATCATCCAGTGAGAAAGGGAGATGTGGAGCGGGGTTTTGCGGAGTCCGACGTGATCCTGGAGAGGGAATACCGCACCGCGCTGATAGAGCACGCCTACATCGAGCCCGAGGCCGTAGTGGCGATGCCCGGACCTGGTGGGTCCGTGACGGTCTGGGGGTCCATCCAGAACCCGTTCTCCGCGCGCAGGGCCGTCGCGGGTGCGCTTGCGCTTCCCCTTGCTCGGGTAAGGATAATCCAGACCAACATGGGTGGATCCTTCGGAGGCAAGGATGAGGTGATGTCGGCCATGGCAGGCCGCGCCGCCCTTCTCGCGAGAGCCACCGGACGCCCTGTGAAGATGGTTAACACTCGCGAGGAATCACTCATCGAGTCGTACAAGCGTCATCCCTACGTGATGAGCTACAAAGTCGGGGCGAAACGCGATGGAAAGATCATGGCGATGCAGGTCAGAATGGTGGCAGACGCGGGCGCCTACGCTTCGATGAGCCCCTTCGTGACGTGGCGTTCGACAGTGCAGGCCACGGGGCCTTACGAGATACCAAATGTGCGGACAGACGTCATAGCCGTCTTCACCAACAACACCTACACAGGGGCCATGAGGGGATTTGGGTCACCTCAGGCGATCTTCGGCAACGAGTCTCTCATGGACGAACTCGCCGACGAGCTCGGAATGGACCCCCTCGCCCTGCGCATGAAGAACGGGTTCAGGGCGGGGTCAGTGACCGCCACAGGGCAAATCCTGGACAACCACACCGTGTCCCTGGTCGAGGTGATGGAGAAAGCGGCCACGGAGGCGGGGTATGCCGAGAAACGCCGGAACCTGCCCCAGTTGTCGGCCGGCAATCCAGTCAAACGGGGCATCGGCCTTGCCGCAAGTTTCCGCGGGTGCAGCTTGGGTGCTGAGGGTGTGGATGCCACGGGAGCGATCGTGTCAGTGCAAACTGACGGAAGCGTCCTGGTCTTCTCGGGGCTGGCTGAGAACGGGCAAGGGCTCAAGACCATATTCTCTCAGATTGCCGCGACAGAATTGGGAGTCTCTCTGGGCAGGATCGTCTTCATGGACACGGACACGTCCACGGTCCCGGACGGTGGTCCCACAGTAGCCTCGAGAAGTACGGTCATGGGGGGGAACGCAGTCCGGATCGCAGCGGCCAAAGCACGGCAGGCCCTGTTCGAGGCAGCGGCCCAGGCTCTCTCCTGTTCGCCTTCTGAACTTGCCGCTGAGCGTGATAGGATCTTCGTCCGAGCGCAGCCCGAGCGTGGAATGGAGTTCGATGAAGCGGTTGGGCTTGCATGGAACGAAGGGAAGCTCATGGCGGAGTTTGGGTGGTATGGGGCCCCCAAGGTCGACTGGGACGAGGCAACCGGACAGGGTCGCGCCTATTTCACCTACGTCTACGGCTGCCAGGTGGCGGAGGTCGCAGTGGACACTGAGACCGGGCAGGTGGTGGTGGAGCGAATCACCGCTGCCCATGACGTCGGCCGGGCCATAAACCCTCAGATGGTTCAGGGCCAGGTCTTCGGAGGCGTGGCGATGGGACTAGGCTACGCGCTGCTCGAGGAAGTGGAGCTGGACGCGGGGAGGACCAAGACACAGAACTTCGACGAATACCTGATTGCCACAGCTTCGGACGTCCCTGAGGTTGTTCCTTTGATCATCGAGAACCCTGACTCTCACGGGCCGTACGGAGCCAAGACTGTGGGTGAGCCCACCTGCGAGCTTGCGGCGGCCGCAATAGCCAACGCCATTGCCCACGCATGTGGCAGACGAGTGAGAGACCTGCCCATAGACATGGAGAAGGTCCTGCTCGGACGGTCGCTGAGACCGATGCGCGGCGGAAGGGGGAGTGAGGCGCGGTGACGAGGTTTGACTACTTCCGGCCCGCCGGGCTTGTTCAGGCCTGCGAGTTTCTCTCTGCTCACTCAGGGTGGGCGAAAGTCATTGCGGGAGGGACCGATCTGCTGATCGCCGTGAGGCGAGGACAGTGGCCCCCTGCGGGGAGTAGGGGTGCGGAGGAGCAGGGCGCAGTTCCTATCGACAACCTGTCGCCGGAACGGACCAGGGCGTGGGTTGTGGATGTATCTTGTCTGCAGGAACTCCGCGGCATCCGGGATCACGAGGGGCTTATAGTCTCCATCGGCGCCGCATGCACACACACACAGGTAGCGGAATCCACGGAGATCAAGCGGTTTGCCCCGATGCTGGCGGTAGCGTCCGAAAGCGTGGGGTCTGTTCAGATCAGGAACCGGGGCACCATCGGCGGCAACATAATGAATGCTTCGCCAGCCGCAGACACTCTCCCCGCGCTGGTTGCGTTGGACGCCCGAGCGGTTCTGGTGTCTCCGTCCGGCACACGAGAGCTCGCAGTGGCCGAACTCGTCACCGGACCCTACCGGACCTGTGCTCGAGAGGATGAGATCCTCGCGAGGGTGGAGTTCCAGAAGCTGCCGCAGGGTGCCAGAATGGCCTTCACCAAGCTCGGCAGGAGGAGTTCCATGGCAATTGCGAGGCTCTCGTGTGCGGTGGCACTGGTGCCGGGTCCGGACGGAACCGTAAGGGAAGCTCGGATATCCGCCGGGGCGGCATTCCCGAGACCCGTCAGGATCGGCGCGGCCGAAGAGGTTCTCGTGGGGAGAGTGCCTGATGCCGAGGCTGCCAGAGAGGCAGGAGAGAAGGCCGCTCTCGAGATGGTGCGGGTGACTGGAGTCAGGTGGTCCACGGACTACAAACACCCGGTTCTTTCCACCTTGGTGGCCAGGACGATCATGAAGTGCTTGGGCAGGGAGGAGGGTTCAGCGTGGGCCAGGTGAGAGTGAAATTCTCGGTTAACGCGACTGCGGTGTCGGTGGATGTGCCAGATGATGAAAGGCTCGTTGACACTCTCCGGACCAGGCTACGCCTGACAGGCACGAAGGAAGGGTGCGGGATAGGAGAGTGCGGCGCGTGCACGGTCATCCTGAACGGGCTGGCGGTGAACTCGTGCCTGGTCCTCACCACTTCGTGTCAAGAGGCGGAGATCACTACCGTGGAGGGGCTTGCATGTGGCGAGGCACTCCACCCGCTCCAACAGGCCTTCATCGATCACGGGGCGGTGCAGTGTGGGTTCTGCACTCCCGGCATGCTCCTATCGGCGAAAGCCCTCCTCGATCGGAATCCCAACCCTAGTAGGGACGAGATACGAAAGGCGATCTCGGGGAACCTTTGCAGGTGCACTGGGTACGAACAGATAGTGAGAGCCATCGAGTCAGTAGCGGGGGGACGTCAATGAAGGCGAGACTCGTGATCGGGAACGCAGTCGTCCTGACGTTGGGCGAAGAGCCGAGGGTGATAGAGAACGGGGCTGTGGCCATCTCCGGCGAATTCATCGTGGACATCGGGACCACGGCTGAGTTGAGGCAGAGATACCCGGATGCCCGATTTACGGGAGTTGACGGGAAGCTAGTGATGCCCGGCATGACCTGTACTCACATGCACCTGTACAGCACGTTCGCCCGGGGGATCCCGCTCCCTGGCGAACCCGCCAGGACTTTCGGGCAGATACTGGAAAGACTTTGGTGGCGTCTGGACAGAGCGCTGGGCCCTGAGGACGTATGGATGAGTGCTGTCATGCCCTTGATCTGGTGTGTCAAGAACGGGACCACCACCATACTGGACCATCACTCCAGCCCGAACTGCATCCCGGGGTCGTTGGACATCATCGCTGACGCGGTCGAAAAGACCGGCATCAGGGCTTCTCTCGCCTACGAAGTATCCGACCGTGACGGGGCGCGAGCGACAAAGGAGGGCATCGCCGAGAATCTGAGGTTCATCGAAAGGTGTAACCGGACGAAGTCCACCCGCCTGCGCGCGACCTTTGGGCTGCACGCGTCGTTTACGCTTTCCGACGAAACACTCA
Organism: Bacillota bacterium; assembly: GCA_024655925.1. NCBI lineage: Bacteria > Bacillati > Bacillota > Bacillota bacterium. The sequence continues at coordinate 49,375 of JANLFS010000005.1, forward strand.
GAAGGTGTGCTGAGCTTTCCGAGGCGCGGGAAGCGGGGTTCCACATTCACACGGCCGAGGGCATTGAGGACCTTGTGGACAGCGTTCGCCATCACGGTATGCCAGTGGTGAAGCGACTGGACGGTTTCGGGATTTGGAACAAGAAGGCGCTGGCGATCCACTGTGTTCACGTTTGCCCGGAGGAGATGGAGATCCTTCGGACAAGAGGCGCGAACGTGGTGCACAACCCGGAGTCCAACATGGGCAATGCCGTGGGGGTTGCCCCGGTCCTCGAGATGATCAAGCGGGATGTGACTGTGGGGATGGGGACCGATGGGTACACCACCGACATGTTTGAAACCATCAAAGTGGCCAACTGCCTGCACAAACTCAAGGAGGCAGACCCGCAGGCCGCCTGGTCAGAAGTCCCGGCCATGGCCTTTTCCAACAACTCTCGCATCCTTGCGAAGTACTGGCAAACCCCCTTGGGCGTTCTGACCCCAGGTGCTTATGCCGACCTCATAGTGGTGGATTACAGGCCGCCGACACCCATGACCGAACACAACTGGTACAGCCACATCCTCTTTGGCGTATCCGGAGGGATGGTTGACAGCACCATGGTGGGAGGGAAGTTCCTCATGAGACGGAGGAAGCTCACCACCCTGGATGAGGAGGAGATGGCTGCCAGATCCCGTGAACTTGCGAGGAGACTGTGGGATAGGTTGTAGCAGGAAGAGTTGCAGAACAAGCAAGGTGATGGGGACCCCGGTCATGCGGACCGGGGTGTTTCCATCTATTTCGCCTTCAGTTGACCGCAGCCGGCCGAGGTGATATACTCATACTACCAATAACGGAGATTTTTGGAAGGAGGGCCCCGCATGTATGAGTCCACGCCAGACCCTGGGCCGGGAGTCGAGCCTCGCCCCATCGCTTGTGTGATGGAAGCGGCGCTGAGGCCGCTGCCCGAGTCCGGACACGACATATCAGCTTTGGTCGCTGCAGGGCTCGGTGGGCTAGAACCCTTACAGCCCGGTTCGCCGGGGCGAGGCCGGGGGATCATTCTCTTGTACATCAACCCACCTGCAGTCCGGGGTGGCTCGGACGTTCAGGTTGTGGAGAGGCCGGGTAAGGCTTCTGCCCCCTGTCTGGATATCCTGCGTCCGAGGCTCACCAGAGCTGAGAAAACCGTCATGGCCCTGCTCGCGGAGGGCAAGACGAACCGTGCGATCGCGCGGGAACTCTTCATCTCGGTCAATACGGTTAAGACCCATGTGCGCTCGATCTTTCAGAAGTTGGGTGTGGGGACCAGAAGCTCCGCGGTGCGAAGGGCTCTCGAAGCAGGACTCATCTGATCCTCACACGGGCGCATTCCGCCTCACAATTCACCCGTTCAGGCAATGGTAGTGGATTCGACGTGAATGGTATGATTTGCCTGCAAGCACCACCGCGCTGGAGGGCCGTCACCCGTGGCGCGCAACGGGAGGAGGTGAGCGGGAGTGTTCAGGGTTCTCGCAGGTCGCAAGGCCCGGGTCAACGTCTCCATCAACAGCTTCTGCATCTCGTTTCCACTCTGGGGGCACTTCATAACGATCGGATGACTTCCCAGAGGGACCTCCACTCCAACCAGGCTCGGCGGGGGCCGTTTCGCGCACTGGTCCCCGCCCCCCAACACTCTTCTTGTGAGGTGTGGCGCGATGGACGAACCCCAGACAGTATGGACTCTCCATCCCGGCGCCAGGGTCATCAAATCGGAGTCAGCGTGGCTTGTGATGAACCCAGGGCTCGGAACATGGGCCAAGCTGTCGCCAGTGGCAGGGGCTGTGTGCCAGAATGATGCTGGAGAGGACCTCCCAACCCTCGTGAATCGGGTCAGTACTGCTTTCGGGGCCTCAGGGGACGAGATACAGGGCTTCGTGCGGGACATGGCTGCGCGGGGATTGATATCTTGCGCCCCGACCGTCGCTCGGGCGGAGGAGGTCGCCCCGAGGCCCAAAGTGTTCCTGTCTGTGTGTGAACGCTGCAATCTTGCCTGCACCACCTGCTACCGAGGAGACCTATCAGGCCGCGATGCTCCAACCGAGGTTGCCCTGGACACCATGAGCAGGATTGTAGAGTTGCGTCCACGGGAGTTGGTTCTGACAGGGGGCGAGCCCTCTCTCAGGGACGACCTTCCTGACCTGCTCGAGATGGCACGGTCCGTCGCCCCTATGGTGACCCTGGCCACCAACGGCACTTCTATATCTCCTGCCCTCGCGCGGGCCATCGCCAGCTTCGACATCCGGGTGCAGGTGAGTATCGACTCCTCAGACCCCGGGGAGAATGACCGCGTCAGAGGCCCGGGTTCATTCGCGCGTGCCCTGGGTGGACTCGCCACATTGGCACGGGCGGGTGTCGCTTCCATAGAGCTTGTCGCCACCATGGTGGACCCAGCCACCTTCGACCCGGACCGCCTGACCTCTCTCGCCCGGGAGTTCGGGGCGGGTTTTCATTCAAGCCTTTTTATGGAGGTGGGCAGAGGGCGGTGCACACCCAGGCACTCCAGGAGAGAACCGTCAGCTTTTGCCCGTGCCTTGCTGTCCTACCTCCTGCGCGCGTACCGTGCTGGTCTCATTCCAGCTGGGGCCAGTCTTGACGACGTTCTGGGGATTGTGCCGAGGACCGCCTGTGGGGCGGGGACCCTCATTCTTGCCGTGTCTGCCTGGGGAACGGTGTATCCGTGTCACCTGCTCATGTCGGACGAGTTCGGTGTATCCTTCGACGAGGTCCTCTCCTGTGCTGGGGCCGGGTCGCCCTGGAGTATCCCCGGTGTCGACTCTTTGAAAGGATGCTCGGAGTGCAAGGTCAGGTACCTGTGTGCGGGCGGCTGCAGGGCCTCCGCCCTTGCCGCAGGAGACTTGGCCGGCCGGGACCCGATGTGCGAGTCCTACCGTGCCTTCCTGGAGGCCGTCGTATGGCCCTGGGACGACTCTCGGGGGACAGAGGAAAACCTCAAACACGCCTGGGCGGCCTTACAGTGAGTTCCGCGTGGCTCTACGGGGTTCTTGGGCTGTCAGTGGCGTCCCGGGCCCTTTGCGGCAGGCGTGGGGGGAGCACTCAGGTGGACGGCGGGGATGTGCTTCTCGGGTTAATCATGTGTCTTACGTGGGCCGCGACAGGCTCAGACCCTGGTGCCGTCTGGAAAGTGACCGGAACCCATATTGGCCGGGCGCACATTGTGAGGTGGGGGCTGGTCGCGTTGGTCATGTTGGTGACGAACGAGTGCATTCACATCTGGCTAACACGGCGGCACGGTCGCTGGATGGTGAGGGCCGGCGTCAACCCCGGCGGCGCTTACCTCGCGCTCAGGCACCTCTCGACGGGGCGTGCCGCCCTTCTTGGGCTGCTGTTCACCTCCTCCGGTGCATTCCTCGAGGAGTTGCTGTTTCGAGGGATCATCTCGGAGGCGGTCGAGACTGTGGCTGGGCACGGTGCCGCCCTGATCGGGCAGGCTTTACTGTTCGGTGCGGTCCACTGGCTTCCCATGGCTGTCCGGCGTGCCCCCGGGCCGGTAGTGGTGTACGCGACCTTGATGCCCACCGCAGCCGGAGTGGTCCTCGGGTTCATCGCGCACCTGGAGGATAGCCTGATGGGGCCCTGGGTTATCCACTGGAGTCTGAACTACGGGGCGCTTCTGATCGCGGTATCGCGAAGGGCAAGTGAGCGCGCCTCGGCGTGACGGTCCCATCGACTGCTTGAGGGCAGGTTGGAGCGGTCCAGGGGAGGGGGAACAGAAGTTGCACATTGGCCAGGTGTTTGCCATGCTGGGTAGGGCTTTCCTCGACCGGGCTCGGCACGCGTCCGACCGTGCCCGCCGTGAGCGGTTGGCCTGGAACGCATGCCGTTCCTTCTCGATGGCGTGGGCGTTGGGTGATTCGTCGCCGTCTGTGCCCAGAGGCCTTGTGGAGGCGGCAGGCATTCTGAGCGGTTCGCACCAAGGTTCTGCGGCATGGCAGAAGAAGGATTATGGGAACAAGCTGTCGAATGAACAATTATAGCAGCTTTCGGCACCAACTCCACGATAAGTCTAGGGTTGAGGGGTTGTCGCGTGGATGGAGGCCCGCCGTCGAGCGATCAGCTTGGTTCTGGCCTTGCTCGGTCTGTCCACAGTTCTTACGGGGATTGCGCTTCTTGCTCTGGTCCCCCGGGCCGGCCAACCCGCCCGACGTCCAGCCTGGATCTGCGTCTGGTTGACCGCCGCGGGCTTTGTCCTGATGTCGTGCGCGATGCTGGTTCTGTGGAGTTACGCCCGGGGTTCCGCGAGGGAGTCCGTGGACTCATTGAAATCGATGCAGGTTGAGAACACTGAGGAAGTTGTAACCAATCTACGAGTCCAGCGCCACGGCTTTGTCAACCACCTGCAGGTCATATATGGGCTCCTGCAGCTGGGCAAGATACAAAAGGCTCAGGATTACATACTCTCTGTGAGCAGTGATGTCCTGATGGGCGGGGCGTGGCCTGGGCTCGCGCGTTATCCGGAGCTTGGGGCCTTGTTGGGGGCCAAGTTCATGCTGGCACAAGCAAAAGGCATTGATGCCTCTTGTGAGGTGTCGGCGAACCTGGATTTGCTTCCGGTTCCACCGTTCAAGCTCGCCACCATTCTTGGGAACCTGCTGGACAACGCAATAGATGCCCTCACCGAGTATGATGGTGCCAAGTCCATCAGGCTTCTGGTGCGTGAAGCCGGTGGATTTGTCGATTTCGAGGTGTGGGACAGTGGCGGGCCCATTCCACGGGAGGTCCTCACCCATCTCTTCCAGAAAGGGTTCACAACCAAGGACGGGAAAGGCAGCGGCCTGGGCCTGTTCACCTCCAGGCATCTGGCCGAAGAGTTGGGTGGGACCATAAAGGTTCGCACGTCCACAAGAGGCGGCAACTCATTCCTGGTCAGACTGCCGAGAGCAGGGAACGCGGCTACCAAGAGAGGAACAGGGGCATGTTCGTCGACTATGTAGAGGTCCACGCGAAAGCTGGAGACGGCGGCGACGGGGCTGTGGCATTCAGACGCGAGAAGTTCGTCCCGAGGGGTGGGCCTGCCGGTGGGGACGGGGGACGCGGCGGGGACGTTGTGGCCGTGGCCGACCAGTCGCTTCGGACGCTGATGGACTTCAGATACCAGAAGCACCTTCGCGCGGGCTCCGGCGGCCGGGGCGGGGTCAACAAGATGTTCGGGGCCGACGGCGCGGATCTGGTAGTAGGTGTCCCTGTCGGGACCGTGATCAGGGACCGCGCGACAGGCGAGGTTATCTCGGACCTTGTGTCCCCTGGGCAAAGGGCTGTGTTGGCCCGCGGGGGTCGCGGGGGCAGGGGAAACGCCAGGTTTGCGAACTCGGTCCGGCAGACCCCGCGGTTCGCCGAGAAAGGTGAGCCGGGCGAGGAGAGAGACCTCGTATTCGAACTGCGGGTCCTTGCTGATGTCGGTCTTGTCGGGTACCCGAATGCCGGAAAGTCTACTCTCCTCGCGCGCATATCAGCCGCTCGGCCCAAGATTGCGGACTATCCCTTCACTACGCTCAGCCCGGTGCTCGGGGTGGTAGAAGCCGCAGGTACCAGTTTCGTGGTTGCCGACATCCCCGGTCTGATCGAGGGCGCCTCTCGGGGGGCGGGGCTGGGGCACGAGTTCCTCAGGCATGTGATGCGCACAAGGCTCCTGGTGCATCTGGTGGATGTATCTGGGACGGTCGAGCGGTCTCCAGTGGAGGACTATGATTCCATAAGGCGGGAACTCGCCCAGTATGATCAGGAGTACGGGGCTGGCCTCGGGGCGAAACCCGAGGTTGTGGTAGCCAACAAGATAGACGTTCCCGGCGCCGTCGAGCGTGCGGCGGAGTTCCACGCTACCATGGGGCAGCGTGGGACTCCAGTGCACAGGATATCGGGGCTGACGGGAGAGGGTGTAGACCATCTCCTCTATGTCATTGCCGCGCGCCTGGCGGAAATCGAAGAGACAGCCACAGGGAAGGCAGAGACCGAGAACGTCACCGCGCCCCCAAGGCGTTATACGGTTCGCCGTCCGCGGCTCCGCGATGTCTCCGTCTCACGGGACGGCGATGTCTATGTGGTCTCAGGAGAGGGCGTCGAGAGTCTCTGCCGACGAACGAACATAGCGAATGAGGATGCCCTGAAGCGGTTCTACATGATGCTTGTGCGCGCCGGGATCATAGATTCCCTTCGCGAGGCGGGTATGGTTGAGGGTGACACGGTCCGAATCGGTGATGTGGAGTTCGAGTTCGTGGAGTCCTACGCCGCCATGAAGCAATGACGGGACGGTGTTGAGATGCAGCGCGTCGCCATAATGGGCGGGACGTTCGATCCTATACACTACGGCCACCTCGTGACGGCAGAGGAAGCCTTCTTTCGCTACTCTCTCAACCGCGTGGTTTTCGTTCCTTCCGGCCAGCCCCCTCACAAGCTCGGACAGCGAATATCCTCCGCAGCTGACAGGTACATGATGACAGTACTTGCTACCATGTCCAATCCGCATTTCGAGGTGTCTTCCATTGAGACGGACAGGCCCGGCCCTTCCTACGCCGTCGACACAGTGCGGGCATTCCGCGAGCTGTATCCCGACGACACCAAACTCTATTTCATTACCGGTGCGGACGCCATTCTCGAAATATTCGGGTGGAAAGACGCGCATACTCTTCTTCAGTTGTGCGATTTCGTCGCAGCCACGAGGCCAGGCTACACCCTCCCCGTGGATAGAGTTGAGGAGACCTTCGGGATCTACGCCTCTCGCATTCAATTCTTCGAGGTTCCAGCCTTGGCCATATCATCCACTGATATCCGCAGGCGAGTGAGAGAAGGACGGCCCATACGGTACCTGCTTCCTGAGAGTGTGTCCAACTACATCTACAAGGCTGGCCTGTACCAGGACGAACGAAACGCCGGCCCTGCGCATAACGGCCATGACCGCGCGGCACACTACGATCGATAGCGAGGTGCTGGCATGAGCAAGACACTCTATGTCGGGAATCTTCCGTGGGCGTTCAGCGAGCAAGAACTCGAGCAGGTTTTCTCGCCCTATGCCGAGGTGATCGCGAGCAGGATCATAACGGACCGTGAGACTGGCAGGTCTCGCGGGTTCGGGTTCGTCGAGGTCGCCAACGATGACGTAGAGCCCATCATCAGGTCTCTCGACCGCACCCTTGTGGGGGGCAGGGAGATAACCGTGAACGAGGCTAAAGAGAAGCCCGGCAGAATCTAGCCCTTCAAGGTACAGAGGCATCGCCTCCCGGGATGGAACCCCAGGGGGCGATGTGCTATTATGTGGTGTATGGTTGTTGCTCTTGTACCGGCGGAAGGCAGGTGGGCGGGCACAGGGTGTCCAGGGACGAGATATGTCGGCGACTTGCTTCCATGGTGACTCCTTCCCGTTACCAGCACTCACTCAGGGTGGAAGAAGAGGCACGCCGTCTCGCGCTCCGGTTTGGGGCGAATGAGGAGGTCTGCGCACTGGCAGGTTTGCTCCACGATTGCGCAAGGGATCTCCCCCATGAGGAACTCCTGGCTCAGGCCCGGGCGTTGAGCCAGGCGAAGGTGGACACCAGGCTCTCCGATCCAGTGTTGCTCCATGGGATTGTCGGTGCCCATCTCGCGATGGAGAGTTTCGGTGTGTGCGACAGTCGTGTGTTGCAGGCAATCGGCCTGCACACCACGGGCGGGGTTTCCATGTCCAGGGAGGACAAGGTGGTCTGTCTGGCGGACTACACGGAACCCGGTAGGGCTTTCCCAGGGGTGGAATCGATCCGCAGGGCCGCTCAGGAGGATCTGGACACTGCCTTACTCCTTGGGTTCGATTGCACAATAAGGCATCTGATCAACACAGGCAGGCAGATCGACCCTTCAACGGTGCTCGCGAGAAACGCACTGCTCGCCTCGGTGGAGAGTAAAGGCTACCAACGTTGCCAGCTGAGGAAGGCCGGAGGGGAGAGCGAATAATGCCACTTGCCGCCGAAGCACATGCACGGGCCGCGGCCCAGGCTGCGATCGACAAAAAGGCGGAGGACACTGTGGCCCTGGACATCTCCGGGGTATCGCTCATGGCAGACTTCTTTGTCCTTTGCAGTGTTCGTACACAGGCACACGCAAGGGCGGTGAGGGAGGAGGTGACCCGTGTCCTGGAAACCCAGGGGCTCACCCTCAAGCACCGGGAGGGCTCAGACGATTCCGGGTGGGTGCTGATGGATTGGGGTGACGTAGTGGTGCATATCTTCGGTGAAACGGAGCGGCGCTACTACGATCTGGAGCGCCTGTGGGGGGACGCCCCTGTACTCGATCTGGAAGGAACATATCACGAAGCAGGTCAGGGGGTTGACGCGTCCGACTAGGGCCGGTATAATCAAAGCTGACTTGAAAATAGGAAACGGAAACGCTATGAAGAGGAGCAGTAGGGCCTGACGGGCTCCAAGAGAGCCGGAGGAGGGTGCGATCCGGCAGCCTCGAGGTTCCAAACTCGCCTCGGAGCGGCGCGGGTGAACTTCTCAGTAGCTCGCGACGGGACTCACCGTTATACGGTTTCAAAGATGCGCCACGCATTTAGTGGGGCTGTAGCTCAGCTGGGAGAGCGCTTGAATGGCATTCAAGAGGTCGAGGGTTCGATCCCCTTCAGCTCCACCATTCTCATGTATGGGTGGCGTGCGTACCAGGGTGGTACCGCGAACAGAGATTCGCCCCTGGCAGTTGATCTGCCAGGGGTTTTTCTGGGTACGCCTGGCATGGAGCTATGTCTACAGGGTGAAAGTCCCGAGCGGCGAAGGCGGCAGTAGCCATAGCTCAAGGCAAGGGTGTCCGCCGCGAGGCGGAATCTGAAGGAAGCCGGCGGCAAACCTCCGGCCCGACGAACAGAAACCCCATACAAGGCCAGGGACAGTTGGATGAGCTTGCCTAGCAAAGCGAAGTCCTTGCCGCCGAAGGCTGCCCAGGGTAGATGGGGCGGGTAGATGGAGGGAAAGACATAGTCCTTATCCAGGGAGGCCTGCCGGGAACGCTGGAGAATCCGGCAACCCGCGTCGGAAGGCGCGGCTGAACCGGCAGGAGTCAGCAGAGGCCATACTACCCGGAGGCGGCGCCGCGTCCGGGGAAGGGCCGAACGTGAGACGAGGGTGTGAAATGCCGAGCTCGAGAGAGGGACGCCGACAGCCGAATATCCCGCAATGGAGCTGCCTGCGGAAGGATGCGGCGAATCCGCAAGGGGCCGCGGGAGCGCCTAGTTCCTCTTCGGCGCGAAGCATGGAGCGACCCTGCGGGAGATCTGGGGGAGTGATGGAACTCATCATTGAACCGGCCAATGCGAAGGCAGCCCTCAAGCGAGTGGAGCGAAACCGGGGGGCAGCTGGTCCTGATGGCATGGCGGCGGAGGTCCTCCGCCGCC